>CALKTZ010000249.1 GCA_937997355.1 uncultured Planctomycetales bacterium
GACGAAGTTCTGGATTTCGGCCCCTTGAAAACCCTCCGTGCACGAAGTCAGGCCCCCGCTTCCTCTGTTCGAAGTTGAACCTGAAAATCATTTGCATAGGATTTGGCAACGCCGCTTTCAGCCAGATCCGATCCTGTGGAACCACGATTCATGAATGAGTTGACGACGTATTTGATCTATGGACCGACCAAATGGTTACTGCTGACATTTGGCCTGATCGGAATCCTCTCGACGCAGGGATGTGGAATCTCCTACGACGGATCGAGCAATCCGATCATCTGGGGACAGATCACTCACAATGGGAAACCCGTGAAAAGCGGGGTGATCATCTTCGCGCCGGAATTGACCGAGGCTGAGAAGGCGAAAGAGAAGCTCAATACCGATGATTCCGAGAAAAAAGATTCGATGTGGGCGATTACCGGCATTCGAAATGACGGCAGCTATCGTCTCACCACCAACGCCCGTGGCGCGTCGATGACGACCGGTTGGTATCGGATCTCCGTCCGGCCGATCGAGGAGAATGCCTTCGCATTGCCGAATGGTGAAGGGGGGGTGATTCATGGAAGTATGAACAGGCCGTCGTCGCCCGCGAAAACCGACGAGCAGAAGCCGAAAGTCGACAGAGACGCCGACCCGCGCATGGATCAGCAACAAGTCATTCAAACCCCGCCGACTCCTCCGAAGATCGCGAAGAACGAGATCCCGGTCGCCTATCACGAACCCACAAACACCAAGCTGAAGCTCTGGGTGCAAGGGCAGCCGATGCAGATTGATATCAATCTCCTCGATTGAAAAGGGAGATCAGCAAGGGATCTTCTCCGGAGTGCGAACCTCGGATATCGCCGACGTTCGAGTCGTCTCCACGCTTTCCTCTTCAATTCGAGAGGCATCGCGCGTGGGGGCGTCGCACTCGAATGCCGCCGAGATCAGAACGGCGTGGAATCGTCTCGGCCGGCATTCGCGCGAATTTGATTCCACACCTCGATGAAAGCCTGGGTCTCGGCGTCTCGCCAGGTGAGGCCATGATCCTCAAGCGAATTGGCGCGATGCCCCCATTTCTCACGCCAGGGATCGCTCCAACCCGCGATCACATTGCGATATCGCGGCGGATGCTCGAACGCCGGCGGCAAGCGATCAGCCCCACGGGATGCGTCCGTCCCCTTCGACAGCCATCGACGCGAGTCCGCGGCCGGCCGCTTTGTCGAGTTCCGCTTCGATTCGTCTCGGCTTGTTTCCTCACATTCTTCCTCGGGAAAAAACGTGAAGAGCGAGCCTTGAACAGTTGGAACGTATGTGGTTTTCCGGGTACGCTTTACAGTCTGTGAGTTGGACACGGACAGGCCCCCCAGATTTCGTGAAAATCGATCCCTTCCAGTCAATCCATTGCTTCCCGAGAAACTGATCGTCAGTTCACTTACTCGAGAATAATAGTGCGGCGACTGATTGCCAAGTGTTCACTAAAATTTTTGATTTTCTTGGCTACCCAAGGCAGCCCCTACTGTTCATCCACTCTATTTTACCACCCACAACGATGAAATTGAGTGATTCTGATCCTTTTGATGAAAAAATCAGACGATCTTCACAAAGCAATGCCCAGCAGATGCCCTCGGAATTCGGGCTTCCCCTGGCGACTTTCGTGGTGATCGCGAGCATGGTCGGCACGGGGATTCTCACCACGTCGGGCTATACGATGGCCAGCGTGGAAAGCAATCAACTCATGCTCGGCCTCTGGGTGGTGGGCGGGGTGATCGCGGTTTGCGGGGCCTTGACCCTGGCGGAATTGTCGTCGGCGTTGCCGCATACCGGGGGAGATTATGTCTATCTCCACGAGGCGTATGGACCGCTCGTCGCGTTCCTTTCAGGCTGGGTTTCGTTCCTGATCGGCTTCTCGGGACCCGCCGCCGCCGCGGGGATCGGCTCGGCCAAGTATCTGCTCGCCCCGTTGGGGCTCGAACCCAATCAGGCGATCCTGGCGCAACGACTGCTCGCCACGGTTTCGATTCTCGCCTTCGCGATCAATCACGTTTGGGGGAGGACCGCGACAACCCTTGTTCAGAGTTGGATCACGGTCGTCAAGCTGGCATTCCTTGTCTTATTCATCGCGGCCGGACTTTGGGTTGGGTGGCCCAATACGGCCAACCTGATGGATGCCAAACCGATCACGCCCAAGCTCGCTCAGTCGATGCTCTCCTCCCTTGTGTTCATTTATTACGCCTATACGGGTTGGAACGGCGCCTCCTACCTTGCCGGCGAAATCCAGGAACCGCAACGAATCCTTCCGCGAGCCATCTTCCTGGGGACGGGACTGGTGACGGTCCTCTACCTGGGCATGAATCTCGTCTACGCCCTCGCGCTCTCCAGTGCCGACATCCAGGCGATCGTCCGGGACCCGAACAACCCGCTGGGGTTCGACGCCGTCGCTCCGATCGCGGCGATCACCGCCGGCCGATTATTCGGCTCCGGCTGGTCGAACTGGATGAGCGTCGGATTTGGGCTGATGCTCTTCTCGACACTCAGCGTCTACCTGCTGATCGGCCCGAGAGTCATCTACGCCATGGCAAGGGCCGGGCAGTTTCCTGCGGTCGCCGCGAGGCTGACGACCAGGTCGGCCACTCCGATCGTGGCCACCGCGATGCAAGTGATGGTGACGCTCGTCTTCGTCTGGGTGGGGAGCCTCCAGGAAATCATCGGATACGCGAGTGTCGGCCTCTCTCTCTTTTCGCTGCTGTCGATGAGCTCGATTTTCATCTTGAGGATCAAGCGACCGGATCTTCCGCGCCCGTTCCGGACGCCCGGATATCCGGTGACGCCGGCGATTTACTTGATTCTGACCGGGCTGCTGACCTGGGCCGCGTTCATGAGACAACCGGTCGTTTCAACCTACGCCCTCCTGAGCATCTTGCTGGGAATCCCCATCTATTACATCTGGCGGCGGCATCCACGCCCGGCCTGATCGAAGGAAGATCGACCTGGATTGAATCGGGGCGATACGAGTCGAGGGATTCGCGCCCGCCGAGGTCGGCAGCTTGACGCCGCCCTTCCGTTCCCTAAACTGGAACGCTGCGAGGCTGGTGCGGGCTAGGCTCGGAACCTGGCGGTTGAATGCTTGCACTTTGCAGGGACCGTCCTGGACATCCGTCGAAGCTGTTGACACGTCATGAATGATCCCAAATCGATCGATCCGTATCGGGCTGGAACCGCGTTCGCCGGAGCAGGCGAGGCACCGCCTCCGCTGCCAGACCTTCCCCCCGTCGAGGCCCCCTCGGCCGGCTTCATTGTCCAGCTCTTCGTGATCCCGGCGGTCGTCGTCGCCGTCGTGATCATCGTGTGGCTCCTCTTCGGCAAGCTCGCACATGGCGAGCGAGACGCGATGGAGTACATCCACCAGCTTCGCTCCCCGTCCGCCAGTTGGCGGATGGCGCATGAGCTGGCCAGCCTGATCAACAACGACCCGAAGCTCGCGAATGACCCTCGGCTCCTGGGGGAAATGTGCGACCTCCTGTCGTATGAACTCGACCATCCGGAAGATACGGATTTGACGGAATTCGTCACGCATGCGGTGGGGGCCTTTCAAGCCCCCGACGGTAAGCTTTCGAATGGACAGAATATCAGCCCGCTCGCTCCCCTCTCTCGCGCCCTCGGGTCGAAATTTCCCCCCAAGGTCAGAATCGCCGCCGCGATGAGCCTCGCCAAGTACGCGGCGCGTCGAGCCGGGGAGATCGACGACGAAACGGCCGTGAAAGCCCTGGCGGAAGCCGCCGCCGATCAGAATGCGGATCTGCGATATGTGGCGGTTTACGCGATCGGCTTTTTCGGCGGACAGAAGGCGACCGACGTTTTGAGGGAACGGATCGGCACCGATCCCGATCGCTTTCCGCGATACAACGCGGCCATCGCCCTGGCCAGGAAGTCGGACCTCGCCGCGCTCCCGACGTTGAAGGAAATGCTCTCCACGTCATTGCTCGATCAGGGCCTGAGCACGGTCCCGGAACTTACCGCTTCGACGGAGAAGCAAAATAAGATCGAGTCGATCGAGCTGGAGGCGCTCAACGCTCTCCAATCATCCCTCGAAGGGGGAGCCTCGGAGCTGGCGCGGTCGCTCCGTCCAGAGATCGAACAGCTTACCAAATCGGGGCTCGTAAGCGTTCGTAATCTCGCCCAGGCCGTTTTGCAAAAATTACCAGAATCGAAGTGAGTTTCGGCCGGGCAAACGCCGGGGTCGTGGCCGGCGTATTTTCCGCAACATCTTCCGAAACCGCATCTAAGGCAAGGTCGCCGGGCGACGATGGCTGGTCGGAGGCGGCCCCGGCGCGCACCTTGCACTAGACTCGTTTCGGGTCGATCCAAGCAAACTCATTACGATCGGCATAGCTTGAACGCGAATCGAGAAATTTGATTCATTTTCTCAAGAATGCCGAAACGGCGGTGGTATAGTGGATAGGTTGACCCGTCTCAACAACGGGTCGTCATTCAGTAATATTCGACCGCTGGGTGGGCGCAACTTGAATCGATTTCCCACGAATTTCGTTTCATTCAGCAGTCGAGTCGACCAACAGGGGCGCGTGACTCACGGACGGGAAAACGCACTTCTCCGGGCCAAATTGACCAAGCCTTGATCGGGCGATTCATCGCGACAAGGACGCCGGAGGATCCGCCGAGGAGTATCACATGCTTCCATCCATGAAATTCGCGCGACTCATCTCCGGAGCAGCCCTCGCGTTGCTCGGGGTGCTG
>CALKTZ010000250.1 GCA_937997355.1 uncultured Planctomycetales bacterium
ATGAGGGATGATCGAGCTGCTTGATCTGAGACGCGATCGGATCGGAATCCTTGCCTCGCGCCCGAGTTTGGATCTTGTCCGCGTCTTTCGGGGTGACGGCATAAATTCGGCCGAGTTTCTCGGTCTTGTTCCCCCAACCCCCCATCGACCAGTCGGCGATGTACATCGTCTTGCCGTCGTACGAAACCGCCAGGTCGAGGGGCCGGAAGTCGTTCACCTCGCCGGCCTCGACGAAATCGATCTTCTCGGCGATCTCGAACGAGGCCCCCTTCGGCGCGAATCGGAAGGCCCGGACGGTCCGCTGGCCCCACTCCGACCAGAAGAGGAGCCCCCGGTATTTCTCGGGCCAGACGTCCTCGGCGTAGAGGACGCCGCCGCAAGGCGACCCGCCGCCATACTCGGCCATCCGGGGGAGGATTCGGTCGGTCCGCTTGTGGTAGTCGTAGGGATAGCCGTAGGTGCCCCCGTCGATGTGGTGGGTCACGCGGGTCCACCAGCCGAGGCCGTCGTCGGTGTTGTCGTAGGTGAAGAGGTTGTCTCGGGCATCCAGGTTGGGTTCGAGATGATTCCGCGTGCCCGTGGAATAAACCTCGAGCCCGGTGCCGTCGGGCCGGCAGCGAAGTACTCCGCCGCCGACGACCTGGGCCGTCCGTCCGTCGGGGCCGGTCGCCTTGGGGACCCCCTTATCGCCGACCGAGATGTAGAGATGGCCGTCGATGCCGAACTTGATCCCCGACACGATGTGGTCGTTGAAGTCGTTGGGAAAACCGGCCGGGACGCCGAGATCCTTGAACAGCTCCTTGCGTTCGTCGGCCTTGCCGTCGCCGTCGGTATCGCGGAGGACCGTCAGGTTGGGCATGTTCATGACGTACAGGGCGCCGCGGTGCCAGGCCATGCCGAAGATGGCGTTGAGCTTTTCGGCGAAGACGATCGGCTCCTTCCCTTCGCGGAACAGGAGGATGCGGTCGATCGGCTGGCTTGCCGGGCCGACCTGGTCCATGGGGTCCTCGCCCACGAACAGCGAGCCGTCCGGGGCGGTCGCGACCTGGCTCGGGTACTGCACGGCCGGGACCGCCGCGACGAGTCGGATCTGAAACCCTTCGGGGACTTTCGGCAACGCGCCGAGGGCCGACGACACAACGCCCGTAGTCAGCAAGATGCCCAGCCCCACGACGAACACGCGGAATGACGTGATGGGGAAAAGCCGTAAGTCGCGTCGAATCCGCATCGTGTTCCTATCTCCTCGGGGGGAGCGATCATCAGGTCGGGTAGGTCCGTCAAATTCGGAGGCCGCATTGATTGGCCGGGGGCAGAAGTTCAACTATTGTAGAACCCGGAGTCATCGGGCCGCAATGAGAATCCGTCATTCATGCGGGGGATTGAATATGTTCGTCGATTGCAAGTTCGACGGAGGATTCCCGAGGAGTTGGTTCGGAAATCGGCCATCTCGCTTCGCTTCCGAAATACCCCGGATTTCGGGCGTGGCGCCCAAAACCGGATCAAATAGGCCTTGCCGAACGGCACCGATGGAGGCGGCCGAACATCTTTTTCAGTTTGTCGGCTTTTGATTTGAATCCCGTCTCGGATTGGTTATCATGCACCCCTCTCACCCGCGGGACCAACTGGATCTCGTGTTCCACACCCCGGATTTCGGACTCCCGCGAATGTCGTCCCTACCATCGAGTGTTCACATTCCGGTCCACTCGGTATCCGAGGCTGGACGACCCTCGGGACTTTCAACCCAGGTCGACTCTCCGCAAGTAGCGGAACCGCGAACGCCCCAGCGGATGGGCTCAAGTCCCGCGTCCGGGAGTGTTGCCGCGGGTGTGAAATCGAGGCGATCCCCGGTGCGGGATGACGTTATGGTTGGTGCCATGAAGCTGAAAGACAAGCTCCAGATGCTGATGACGCGCGGGAACTTGAACGGTCAGAAGCTCGCGAAATTGTCCGCGGTCAGCGACTCGGAGATTTCGAGGATTCTGCAAGGCAAGTCGCGTCCCGGCCTGGACAATGCCTATCGCCTCGCCAAAGCCGTGGGGGTTTCGCTCGATTATCTGGCCGACGACACGCTCGATCAGGAGCCGGCCCAGCCTGGCGGCACTGTCTCATCCGAAGAGCGGAAGGCGCTCAATTTGATCCAGAAGATCGGACTCTCGGAATCGCTCGCGATCCTGGAGAACGCGCGCTTCCTCGGCTATGAAATTGCCATGAGCCGGCTTGTCGGCGCCAAGCCGGTCGTCGAAGTCGAGGTGGAAGCAGCCCCCGAGGTCCGGGTTTCCGCAACCTCCACGACGGCCTGATCGGCGATCGCGGAATCGGCCCGGATTCGTGATGAGAGATCGCTGTCGCGCCGCCGATGAGTGACGGCGCGGCAGGTGAATCGAAACCGTTGCTCCGCCTCCGCCTGGATCAGAATTGCTTTCGCTGGCGGCTCGACGGGATCAGCAGGGCTTCTCGATATTTGGTGACGGTGCGGCGGGCCACCTTGAGCCCCTGCCGGCAGAGTTCCTTGACGATTTCCTCGTCCGACATCGGGTTCTGCTTGTCTTCCTTGCCGATGATTTCGAGCAGCTTTTGCTTGATGGTATCCCAGGCGACTTCATCGCCGTCGGCATTGACCGTTCCGCCGCCGAAGAAACGCTTGAGGGCGAAGATGCCCCGGGGCGTTTGAACCCACTTGTCGTCGACGGCCCGGCTGACGGTCGTGACGTGAACGCCGACTCGGTCCGCGATCTGCTGCATCTTCAGGGGCTCGATGAATTCGGGACCCTTATCGAGGAAGTCTTTCTGATGCTCGATGATGGCGCGGGCCACTTTGAGCAAGGTGCTGCGTCGTTGCTCGATCGACTCGATCAGCCAGCGGGCGGATTGAATTCGCTTCTGGATGAATTCCCGTGCCGCCGGATCGGTCGACTTGTTCTTGAGCTGCTGCTGATAATATCGCGAGATCGAGAGCTGGGGGGTGTGATCGTCGACGAGACGGACTTCGTATTCTCCTTGATCATTGGGCTCGACGATCAGGTCGGGGATGACGTAGGCATTCGCCTCCGTAACCTTCGAGGCTCCGGGGCGTGGATTGAGCCGCCGCAGGTGTTCGAGGGCTTCCTTGATCGTATCGATAGGGATTCCCGACTTCCGCTCGATCGCCGGCAGGCGATTGTGTTGCAGGTCGTCGATATAGCCGCTGATCAAGGTATGAAGCACATCGTTGCAGGGGATGTCCGGGGTGAGCTGGAGCAGCAAGCATTCGCGAAGGTCTCTCGCACCGACTCCCGGCGGGTCGAGCCGCTGGACGAGCGCGAGGGCCTCCTCGGCCTGCTCGACGGTCGCCCCTTCCCCGAAGTCCCGGGCGACGTCATGCGGATCTTGCTTGAAATATCCGTTCTCGTCGAGGTTGTGGATGATGAACTCGGCGAGGTCGCGGACGATGGGCTCGCAGTCGAAGAAACCGAGCTGGTCGGAAAGATCGTCGTGGAATGAACGGGGGCGAGATGCCATGTTCTGCATGGCATCTTGCTTCCGATCCGATTCCTCGCTCAACGAGGCGCGGCTACGACGGGGGCCCTCATCATACAACTCGCTCCACCCCTCATCGGAGCGGATGAGATTCTCCAGGCTATTCGGTTCGCCGTCGCGTTCGGATTCGACCTCGGCGGTGCTCGTCGAGGGAGACGAGCTGCTTTCCTCGCCACCACCTTCCTGCTCGTTCGAGGAGGATTCTCGAAGATCGACGAGGACCGGATTCTCGCTCAATTCCTGATCGATCCGTTCTTGCAGCGCCATGATCGGCAACTGCAGAATTTCCATCGACTGGATCATCCGAGGCGCCATCCGGAGGCGCATCTCGGTTCGCATCTGCTGGGAGGTATCGAGCCGCATAATCCTCGATTCCATTCCGGCGAAAAAAGGAGCACCGTTGCGCCGCCGATATTGCTCGGTCGGGTCCAAGCCCGGGGACCCAACTCGTTGAGGCTGCCCCAGGACTCAGCAGGGATGTTCCGGTTCGTTCAGACCATTCATCCCGAAACCGACGGAAACACGTTCAAGCTTCGGCGTACGGGGTCGCAATTCCAACGAGATTGAGAGATAGACCGGCAACTCTTTGCCTACAAATCCCCCGCTTCCCGGGACCATTCACAAGCCCGCAACTCTTACAGCAAAGATTATGCCACATCGTCTCGGCATTCAAGGCGGATCTCGGAATTGCCGCCGGAATTGGCGCACATTTTTTCAGTATTTCGGATTGAGGAAATCTGTTGTCCGTTCGCCCAATCCGGCCCCATGGGCACGCGCTATTACAAGGATCGTTCACTCCCCCGACTTGGGGAGGCCGGCGTAATCCCAATCGAAGGAAACGTCGAAGGGTTTCCACCAGGGATCTACACCTGTCGCTGGGTCGGCATGCCGGCCGAGGCCCCCGGCCGACGGGGGCTCGATATGATAGATGAGCTTGAAGGTTCCGGCCTTGGGCATGGAGATATTGGCCCCGTAGTGCAGGCCGTCCCGGGCAACCATGGGCACCATCGGTCCCGAGGCGATAGGCGGCTTGCCGGCGCCGCCATCGGCCGCGTGGACTTCGTAGGAGACCTTCAGATAGGGGACGAACTCATCCTTGGCGAATCCATTTCGGTTCCCCTCGGTTGCGTGGATATCGGCCTCGACGTGGATGAGGTCGGACGATGAATCGGGCATCCCTTCCATGAGAATCGGCGGGAGCCAGACGGCGGCGATTCGGATCTCGTTGCGACTCACCTCGTCGCCGATCGGGTATTCACGGAACCCCGCGGGTTTGGCCGGTCCGGTGCCTGCGGCTTTCTCGGCCGAGGCCCCCTCCTCTGTCCCCTTTTCTGCCAGGGCGGCCTTGTCGGAGTCATTCCGTCCCTTGAGATTCAGATTCAATGCAAGGAACAGAAGGACCCCAACGCCGACCAGTGCCATGACCAGTCGGCCTGTCGATTTTTCCGACACGCCAGCTCTCCTCGAAGTTTGTTGGTGATGTCGCGGTTTATTTCTTGGCGATTTCCAGTTCCCTTGCGCGCTGTGCCACGGAGTCATCCTCCCGATTGGTGGGTGACGACGGGACCGCGTCGCGAGGTTCGGATTGCCCGGGGAAGAGGATCAGGAGCCAGCCCAGCAGGGCTCCTCCCAGGATCAACCCCTGAGTGGCCACAACCTGAAGGTTCGGGTGAAGGCCCAGGATAGGGATGCCTTGACCCAGGAAACCGAGATTCGTCGTATTAATGATGCCGGCCGTCTGGAGCGCGAAGACGCCGTTGCCCGCGAAGACGATCGACATCGCGAAGAGCAGCAGGCCCGACACGGCGAAGAACTGCCGCATCGGCAGCCGCACGCTGGTGGCCCGGACGATCGCGGCGACGACGATCAGGAAAATCAACCCCATGCCAAGGCCGGCGGCCAACCCCCAGGCCCCGGCCGATGTCTGCCCCTGGCTGCCGATGAGCGCCTGATACATGAGCGCGACCTCGGCTCCTTCTCGATAGACAGCCAGGAATGCGGTGATGGCGAGGGTCCAAAGTCCTCCAATCTCAAGTCCCCGGCGGGTCTGCTGCTTGAGGAAGTCGAGCCATCGCTTGGACTCGACCTGCGAGACCATCCAGTAACTGACATAGAAGAGGATGCCGGCAGCGGAAAGCATGACCAGCCCCTCCAGGATTTCTCGGGTTTTCCCCTGCGCCGAGGAGACCAGCAGCGTGAGGGCCATCGCCGTGGCCAGGCTCGCCAGGGTGGCCGCGAACACCCCCAGCCAGATCGCTCGCATCCCGCGTTTGAGATCGACCGGGCGGTCTGTTGCCGACTTGGCGACTACTGCGATCAGCATCGCCAGGATCAAGATAATCTCGACCCCTTCCCGAACGATCGTGATCAGCGAGGCGAAGAACGCCGCGCCGAATGTCCCGGTCGGCGCGACTTCCAGTTGGGCGATGAGGGTTTCGATATCGCCTTGAAGGCCGGAGATCCGGGTCGCCAGATCGTCTCCCTTGAGGCCGGCCGTCAACTCTCCCCGAAGCGAGTTGAAGCGGATTTCGAAGGGCCGCACCGCCTGGGGCTGGCGGCCGAGCAAGTATTGCTCGATTGGCTCGAACTCGGTCGTATAGATCGTCGTAACCTCGGAGGCCGCATCCTCGGATTCGCCCTGATCGGCCAGGAGTTGAATGCGGTGGAATCCCCGCTTGAGGGACTGGACCAGGCCGGCAATGTCGGCGACACTGGCCGCGCCGGCTCCGGGCTCATCCTGGGAAGCCCCTTGAACGTCAAGGTGCGCGGCGTCGATCACTCCCTTGCGGTTCAGGTCTCCGGCGGTAGCAACCAAAGCCAGCAGGAGTTTGCGATTGAGATCGGCCTGTTCGGAAGGAGGTTGCCGCTTCTGGGCCACCTCTTTCGCCATCGTCCGAATCGCCTGGAACTGGCGTTCGAGATCCCCCTTGCGGCCGAATCCGAGATACTTTCGGACGGCCGTCTCCATGTCGGAGGATTCGAACTCGCCCCAGTAGGCATCCTCGGCGAGCCTCCTAGCCTTGGCCAGCCCTCCCGGCTTGCTCGCTTCGTCGAGGCTCGATGCCAGTAGGATACCGATCCGGTCGATCACGTCGGCCCAGGGTCGGATCACCTGGCTGACGCGAGGGCCGCCGCTCACGATGCGCTGGGGGGTGGCGGTCAGGACGATCGGCTCCATTTCGACCGATTTGCCCCCGGCGACCGAGATTTCCTTGCGCTCGGCATCTCCCATCTCGTGCCAGGCAACCAGGGTATAGCGGCCGTCGGGAACGCCATCGAGGCGATAGTTGCCGGTCGGCGAGCAAACGGCAAACCAGGGGGTTGGGCTGACGATCACGTAGCCCCTCATGTGGATGTGGACATCGCACGTCAGCTTGAAAACCCCCGGGTTCTCCGCGACGCAGTCGCGGAACTGACCGGGGGCCATCGACTGATTGAATTCGAGCCCGGGGGTTACCACATGGACGTTATGCGTTTCGCCGTCCTGATTCGCGAAGCGGATCGTACCCCCCCGCTCGATCGCCTGGATGCGGGGGATGAATTGCAGCCCTTGCTGATTGATCAGGCTCACCTCGGCGGTTGTCGCCGAGGCCTGCGATGCGGCCGAACTCTTCGGAGCGTCCTTGGTTCCGGCCGGTTCCAGGTAGACGACCGCCGGACTAATCGAGGGCGAGCAGGCATCGGGCATCCGGATCTGCCCGGCCACGGTCGCGCCCTGTGGAGGCATCTCCTCCGCCGAATGGACCTTGTTCAGAATTCCAGTCGATCCGAGTATCGCCAACAGGCCGACCACGATCGCCGCATCGAACCGTTTCATGGAATCTCTCGCCAAATCGCGACCGATCCTCATCGACAGCCCCGGTCGTTCTGGCATCGCCGTGACATCGATTCTGCATCCAGGAAGCTGTTGAGACTGAGTCTCAATTAACAGGTTCGATTATAAGGAGGCTGAATGCAGAGCGTCAACGGCGGCGAGGTTAGGCAGTGGTAGGTGGGGAGAAATCGCCTTTAGGAAGGCCGCACCTATTTTGCCGGAATGTTCGTGCAGGGGGCTTTGCGATCGATCCGCTTCAGGAGTCCGGTGAGGACGCGGCCCGGTCCGATTTCGTAGAAGGTGTCGAAGCCGTCGGCGAGCAACTTGCGGATCGACTCTTCCCAGCGCACTCCCTGGAGGACTTGCGCCACCAGGGTCCGGCGGATATCGTCGGGATCGGAGTGGGGCGAGGCATCGACGTTGGAGTAGACCGGGATGCGCGGCGAGTTGATCGGGGTCTGCGCCAACACTTCGGCGAGCTGATCGTCGGCCGGCTTCATGAGGTCGGAGTGGAAGGCCCCGGCGACGGCCAGGGGGATAACCTTCATGGCACCGAGTTCGGTGGCGATCGGGCCGATCAACTCCAGGGCGGCCGTGTCTCCCGAGACGACGATGTTGCCCGGGCCGAGGAGGTTGGCCTTCCAGATCCGACCCGCGGAGGCGACGCGACGGCAGATTTCGTCGATGGCCGGTTCGTCGAGCCCCAGGACGCTGGTCATGCCGCTGGGGGTCGCGATCGCCGCCGCCTGCATGGCCTGGCCTCGACGGCGCACCAGCTTGAGCCCATCTTCGAAGTCGATGGCCCCGGCGAAGGTCAGGGCGGTGTATTCGCCCAGGCTGAGCCCGGCGGCACCGGCGCAAGCATCGACGATTTCGGGCTGGGTGGCCTTCAAGCTCTCCAGCGCGGCGAGACTGGCAACATAAATCGCGGGCTGGCTGACATCGGTGGCTTCAAGCGCGTCCGCCGGGCCTTCGAAGCAGAGCTTGCGCAGGTCGAAACCGAGGATCTCGTTGGCGCGGTCGAAGAGTTGCCTCGCGGCGGGAAGTTCGCGGTCGAGCTCGCTCCCCATCCCGACGGTCTGGGCACCCTGGCCCGGAAAGAGAAACGCGATCTTGGACACAAAGGTTCTCCCGCCGGGATACGCGGTGCTGGCGCGTCGCCGGGCTTGGAATTGGAAATCAAACGGCGTTGACATCGGGCACGCTGCCCAGTTGCTCGATGATTTTTGCGTTGAGGCGATCCTCGGCCATGGTCGCGGCAACTCGAATCGCATTCTTGATCGCGCGGGAACCCGATGAACCGTGGCAGATGATGCATGCCCCCTTGATGCCGAGGAGCGGCGCGCCGCCGAATTCTTCGTACTCGAAGCGATTCTTCAGACGCTTCAAACTACCGCCGACTCGATGGCCGACTTCCATGGGGAGGCTCGGCATGAGCAAGGCCAGTTCTTCCTTGAGCATCGCGAACAGGAATTCAACGGCGCCTTCGCCGGCCTTGAGCAGGACATTGCCGACGAAGCCGTCGCAGATGATCACCCGCGCGTGCCCTTCGTAAATGTCGCGCCCTTCGATGTTGCCGATGAAGCGGTTGGCCCAGGAGCTCTCCTGGAAGAGCGTGCGCGTACCTTTGGTCAGGTCGGTCCCCTTCTCGTCCTCGGTGCCGACATTGAGCAGGCCGATGCGCGGGGCCGTGACGCCGAGAATCTCCTCGGCATAGATCGCCCCCATGATGCCGTATTGATAGAGGTCTTCGGCCTTGGCGTTCATGTTGGCGCCGACGTCGATGATGACGATCGGCCCCTGATGCGACGGGAAGATCGCCGCGATCCCCGGGCGCCGGACGCCGGGGAGGAACATCTTGGCGTTGAACAGGCCCGAGGCGACCATGGCCCCCGTGTTGCCGGCCGAGATCACCGCCTGCACGTCGCCGCTGGCCATCATGCCCCAGCATCGGGAGATCGAATTATCCCGCTTCTTCCGGAGGGCTTCGACCGGCTTCTCGTCCATGCCGATCGACTGCGAGGCGTGAACGATCGGCAGGCGATCTCTCGGCGCATCGGGCGCCTTGGCCAACTCGGCCTCGATTCGCGGGGTGTCTCCGACGAGTGAAACGGTGATCTCCGGCAAGTCGAGGACCGCCTCGACGGCACCGGCGACGATCGGTCCCGGAGCAAAATCCCCCCCCATCGCGTCCAGGGCTATCCGCATCTCGCCACTCCAGCACGAACAGGCATTGGATTGCCTGATCTCACGACCCAATGAAATTGCCCAAAACCGACGGCCACGCCGATTTGATCCAACTAACCTCAACCCGGCGCGAAGATCCGTCCCTGAAACGCACGACGGGATGCCTCGAAGTGGGACGCGCATCCCCTTCGGCATCCCGGTCAAGACGTTGCGAACTCGGACCCACCGCTCGAAACCCGATCGAAGTCCACATGTGTACGACCCCCAACTTTGCGTGATCATGTCACGCCGCGCCGGGGACGTCTCGGCCATTCCGAGACAGCATCGTAGGGGGGCGCAATGCGGGCTGTCAAGTCGGCAAGCCCGAAGGAGGTCGGTGAGCTTGACCGGACGCTACCTCAGTCCTTCCGAATGGTCGGCCATGCCTCGGGGGCCTCAAATCCAGCCTCGGAGCCCTCTTCCGTGGTGCTCGCGATCATCTAGGCGCATTCGGCTTCCCGGCGCTGGCCGCGACGGCGAATCGGGCCGAGTTCCACTCGGCTGAGGGAATCGGGATGGAGGTGCGTGCGTGCCGCTTTCCTCACCTGGCGGGGAGTCATCCGCGCGATCCGTTCGGGCCATTGAATCGGCTCCTCGAGCGGAAGGCCCCAACGTTCAAGCTCGAATAGCCGCTCCGCCCGTTGCTCGACGCTCTGAAAGTCGAAGACCCACGAGCCGGCGAGGTAGCGACGGGCGAGCTCGACCTCTTCGTCCGAAAAATCCCCCGCATACATCGCCCGGATCTGTTCCAGGATCGCCGCGATGACGCGGTCGGCCGAGTCGGGCATGGCGGCCGCGGCCACCCGGAACATCCCGGGGGCGAGATCGGCGGAGTCGGTGATCGCCC
>CALKTZ010000251.1 GCA_937997355.1 uncultured Planctomycetales bacterium
CCCGCGCCCTCCTGGATTCCCGCGAGTCCGACACCTTCAATGACGTGGAGGCCCATGTCGAGGGTTGCGCTTCTTGCCGGGAGTTGCTGGAGCGCATCCGGGTCAATGACGGCGAGTTGACGAGCGGCGAGTTGCCCTCGGAGGCCGATCCCCCCGAGATCCGCGGCTTCAAGACGATCCGTTATCTGGGTCGAGGAGGGATGGGGGTCGTCTATCTCGCCCGCCAGAAGAAAACCGGCCGGCTCGTCGCGCTCAAGATCGTGCGCAGCGGCCCCGACGCGGGCTCCCAGGAGCGGGAGGATTGGCTTCGCGAGGCGAGGGCGTTCGCGATGGTCCGCCATGACAACGTCGTGACGCTGTACGACCATGGCGAATCGGACTCCTGGCTCTACCTGGTTTTGGAATACATTCCCGGCGGAAACGTCCACGACACACTCGAAATCCCGTATTCCGCCGGAGACGCGGCGAAGCTCGTCAAGTCAATCGCCGAGGCGGTCTCCGCGATCCACACCGCCGGGCTGCTCCATCTCGACCTCAAACCCTCCAACATCTTCCTGGACGGCCCGGAGGGGATGCCTCGCGAGCTGGCGAAGCCGCGCCTGGGAGATTTCGGCGTCGCCCGGCGCTGGAATGGGGATGGGGTGAGCCTCGCGACCGCGAACCTCGGCGGGCCGATCGGCTCGCCGTCGCACATGGCGCCGGAACAGATCACCGCCGAGCGGTCGCGGCTGAGGCCGACCGCCGACGTCTACGGCCTGGGGGCCGTCCTCTACCACCTCCTGACCGGCCGCGCCCCGTTCTCAACTCCGTCCTTCGTCGAAACGCTCGACCAGGTTCGCACCGTCGCCCCGGTCCCCCCCCGTCGATTGAATCCCAAAATCCCACGCGACCTCGAAACCATCTGCCTCAAGTGCATGGAGAAAGATCCCTCTCGCCGTTATGCGTCGGCCCTTGAAATAGCCGACGATCTGCGTCGTTGGCTCGACGGCATGCCGATCACGGCCCGCCCGGTCTCGATGATCGAGCATGCCTGGCGATGGTGCCGGCGTCAGCCGATGATCGCCTGCCTCGCCTCGATCCTGATCCTCACGGCGGTCGGTAGTTTCATCGGCCTTTGGTCGCTCTGGAAACGATCCGAACGCATGCGGGGAGAAGCCGAGGCCGACTACCATGCGGCAGCCTCGATGCTCGAAGACGTGGAGAACGACCTTGACGGAGATGCCAGGTCGCATCAGGCCGATGTGACGTATTATCGTGATCCGCGCATCTTGAAACCACTCGAATCTGCCCGCGCCCGCGAACAGAAATTCCTGGATCATCATCCCCGAGACCCCAGGACGATGGGACGACTGGCCAGGCTCAACGACAGACTTGCGCTCGCGAATTTACGGGCCGGAAACGTCCAGGGAGCCAGGGATCTTATCGAGGAATGCATAAGGCTCAGGACCATCTGCCTCTCGGCGGACGAGACGAATCCGACCTTTCGAATGTACTTGCTCGGTGAGATCGGAACCCTGATGACGTGGTTGTTGCAGGATCCATCCGATTTCACTCGATTCGAGCAATTGAATACCAGGGCGATCGAGTTCCTCGCCCAGGTACGCCACAATCACGCGAGCTATGTCATCCCGGCATTGATTCTGCTCAGAAATCATCGGGCGCGGGCCGATCTGGCGTTGAATGACAACGATCCGGATCGTGCGAGACGCATACTCGAAGCCGACCTCGAAAGGGCAAGGGCCGATCTGGCAGCGGATGCCGACTGCCCGATCTCCATCCTGAACCATGCGTTGACCCTCGCGTCGCTCGGCCGCTGGGATGGCTCCATCTCCTTGCCGGGAGGGAAGGCCCATCACGACCACGTTCATCAGGATTATCCTATTGTCCAGGAACTTGAGAGGAGCGTGGCCGAATTGGCCGCTCGGCAAATCGGCTGGCTGTCGTCGCTCGAACAGCCTCCGCGACGATTGCTGAAGGATGAACCCCTGGAACCACGGGTGGCTCGGGTATTGGACTCGATCGAGTCGCTCATCCGCCCTTTCGGCGTTTATGGCGCTCAGGTTCCCTCGGCTTGCCGGGAACTTTACTATTGGGTCGCAATGAGATCGGCTGAATGCCGTCGCAGGGGCGATCTCGATGCCGCTCGCCGTTATGCGGATCAGTTCGGAGCACTCGCCAGGCGCGTTACCGAACGTTATCCGAACCATCCCGCCTCGTGGATCCTGTTGAGCGAAGCCTTCATTCAGTTTTCAAAGAACGCCCAACGAACGGGGACTCCCGCCGAGGTCTATTCATTCACTCAACAGGCCCTCGACGCCGCGAACGAAGCGGTCCGCCTCGATCCCGACAACGAAGAAGCGAAGGGCTTCGTCAAGGAACGTCGCACTCGACTGGAGAAATCAGCAACAGCCCTGGCGACTTCCACCCCGAAAGCTGCCGCTGCGCCAACCATCACCGGAGCGGCTTCGCCTGGGGGTCTCCCTCGCGGAGTCGAATCGCCGAATCGGCCTTGAGGTTGTTGTGGACATCGACCTGTCCCGACGGCCATTTCACCTCGACCCGGTCGATGGTCGACACCGATCCCAGCCCGACGTGCAACTTGAGGTCTCCCGCCGACTGGTAGCTCCCGCCACCGAAGCGCGGGACGACCCAGCAACGGTCCCCCGCCTGGAGCTTGACGGTTGTGCCGATGGCGTCCCGGTTCGACTTCGTCCCCTCCAGCTTGATGGCCAGGAAATGGCGGTCCCGATCGGAGGGGGTCTGATTGTGCAGGTAGACCATCGGCTCGTTCTGGCAGATCGCCAGGGCATCGAGCCGACCGTCGTTGTCGATATCTCCGACCGCGAGGCCGCGTCCCAGGTGGAGCGGGGCGAAGAGCGGACCGGCCCTGGAAGAAACGTCATGCAGCCGGCCATCGGCCCCGCCCTGGAGAAGCTGGAGCGGCATCATCCAGGGGAATTTCGGCCGGGAATCGATCACATGGCCGTTGGCCGATAACACGTCGAGCCGGCCGTCGTTGTCGGCGTCGAGGAAGGAGATGCCGAATCCCAGGAGCATCCGCGTCGCGGCGGCAAGACCGATCGCCTCCGTGTGATCCACGAACAGCCCCTGCCCGAAATTCCGGTAGAAGGTCGTCGACTCGTTGAGATAATTGGTCACGGCCAGGTCGATCAGCCCATCGGCGTCGAGGTCCCCGCAGGCGATCCCCATCCCCGCCTTGTATCCCCCCTCGGCGCTCGCGGCGGCCCCGCTCGCCATCCCCTCCTCCCGGAATCGGAAGCTGCCCAGGTTCTTGAAGAGATAGTTTGCGGAGAGGTCGTTGGCGACGTAAAGGTCGATCTTGTTGTCGCCGTCGAGGTCGGCCGCAACCACGCCGAGCCCTCGCCCCGCCTTTTCGAAAAGCCCCGCCTCCTTCGTCACGTCGACGAACTTGCCGCCATCGTTGCGGAACGCATGGTCGGGCAGGGCCTCGAAGTCGAGCGGGTTGCAATCGTGCCGCGCGAACTCCTCAATCCCCTGGCAACGCCTGGGATTCGTCTCGTCGTATTTGAGGTAGTGGCAGACGTAGAGGTCGAGATCGCCGTCGGCATCGAGATCGGCGA
>CALKTZ010000252.1 GCA_937997355.1 uncultured Planctomycetales bacterium
ATACCGAGCGCACCGTCTGCGACCTGATGGGTAAAGACCCGGAAGCCCGCTTCAAGTTCATCATGGAAGAGGCCTACACAGCCAAGGACATCGATATCTGAGGAAGGCCCGCCTTCATCCAGCCGACGCAGGCCCCGGGTTCAAAAAAATTTGCCACCGACGGCATAAATTCTTGACTCGACACCCTACAATCGTTGGACTGCTCGAATTCGACGCGACCCGATGGTTTTCGCAAGCCTCGGCGATCCACGCTCGCACCCAGGAATTTTGCCCGCAAGAGTTTTCCGGGTTTGCGATTTACAAGCCCTAAGTCCTTCACACGGCGAAGATTTTCGCAAAGAATCGTGGCGTCTGTCGGACCAAGAGGTTAGACTTCTTAACCTTCGGGTTGCAACCGGAGTATCCCTCCACTCGCTTCCGCTAAACTTGCTTTCGCAAACCGCATCCTTCAGCGAGAAAATCAGCGATTTTCAACCGTACGTCCGTCCTATTCCTAGAGATTGAGTTGCTTGACATGACGCCCTCCCAAGGTCCCGGCGGGCGTATCGGGGCGCGACTCACCTCGTCGGCGGTTGCTTCGTTGATCGACAGGGATCGATCGGGTGACTTTCCATTCGCCCCAAGAACAAGCTGACAGCCAACTTGAGTCCGGATCATTCTTCGCGTTTTCTCGATCAAAGGTTGGATATGACGACGACTACGGCCGCTCCATCGACTCCCAAACTTTCATGGGTCTCGGCCCTGTATATCGGCGGGCTGCACGTGGCGGCGCTGCTGGCGCTGTATCATGGGTATTTCTCGTGGAGCGGGCTGGCGCTCTGCTTATTCCTCCACTGGCTCACGGGCGGCATCGGCATCTGCCTGATCTACCACCGGCTGCTGACGCATCGCAGCTTCACCTTCCGGCCCAAGTGGATCGAATACCCGATGACGATGCTGGGCTGCATGGCATCCGAGGGGGGGCCTCTCGGCTGGGTTTCCGACCACCGCCGCCATCACGCCCACTCCGATGACGAGAACGACGTCCATACCCCCAGCGAGGGATTCTTCTGGGCGCACATGGGCTGGTTCCTGTTCGTCGAGGACTCGTCGCACCACACCCCCGAGTATTTCCAGCGATGGTGCCCGGACCTCGTCAAAGACCCGGTCCACCGGTTCATCGAGAAGACCTTCATCCTCTATCCGCTCGCCCTGTTCGCCGGGCTCTATCTCGCCGGGCAGTGGTACGGCAACCTGGGGATGAGCTGGCTGGTCTGGGGCGGATTCGTCCGGACGATCTTCGTCTGGCACACCACCTGGCTCGTCAATTCCGCCACCCACCTCTGGGGCTATCGCTCGCACGAGACGCGGGATGACTCGACCAACCTCTGGTGGGTCGCGGCCCTCACCTACGGCGAAGGCTGGCACAACAATCACCACGCCTTCCAGACCTCGGCCCGCCACGGGCTCTCCTGGTGGGAGGTCGACCCGACCTACATCCTGATCTGGACGATGCAGAAGGTCGGGCTGGTTTACAACATCAAGCTCGCCAAGGTCCGCAAGGCAGCGGCCCCTGCTTCCTCGCTGGTATCCGCCGCGACGGCCTCGGTGACTCCCTCCGGACCCAGGCTTCTCGAAGAGGCGGTCTGACGCGCGATCGAATCCGGATCCACAATCCAACCTTCGCGAAGGCCCGGTTGCCCCCGCAATCGGGCCTTTTGCGTGCGCCCCATATCGCCGCCGTCTCGAATTGTTGACGCATATCCGGGCACCGGCATTCCGCCCGGGATTCACTGGGCGCCGATCGGGGGAGGTGGTTTCAGGACGAGACTCGTGCGCAACCCGGGAAGGAGGCGACCGTCGGGATGCTACGACATCAGGTTCCGCGGTTTCGGCTCCTTCAAGCTTCGGCGAATCGTCGGGTTGAGGCCGTAGCCGAGGCTCAGGAGCTTGATCGGATGGAGCGTGTTCTTGGTGATCCCCTGCTCCATCTGGATTCGGCAGGCGCCGCATTCGGTGGCGCCGATCTCGAGGTCCGGGGCTCGCAGGCGTTTCAGCAGGCCGCGGCCCGCCCTGATAGACGTCCGGAACCGATTCCTGGCCAGCCCGTAAGTGCCTCCCATCCCCGAGCAACCCCGGTCGATGAATTCGACCCGAATCTCGGGAATCTTGCGGAGCAGGTCGAGCCCCGGCGTGCCGACATTGAGCGCCCGCAGGTGGCAAGGCTGATGATAGCCGACCCGGATTCCCAGCGGCTCGGTCGGCGCCGGGAGGAGACCCCGCGCATCGAGCCCCGCGAGATACTGGCCGACTTCCATCGTGTTCCGCGCGACCAGCGCGGCATCGAGGTCGTCGGTCAGCTTGATGTATTCCTGCTGGATCATGAGCGCGGCGGTCGGCTCGGAGCAGACGACCGTGTAGCCGTCGCGGACGGCGTTGCCGAGAATCCGCAGGTTGTGGAGCGCGAGCGTCCGGGCGTGGTCGATGTCGCCGACGATCAGGGACGCCATCCCCGAACTGCGTTGACGGATCGGAACATAAACATTCACCCCGGCCCGTTGCAGGACCTCGACGACCGATTCGGCAAGCTCCTGGTCGTAGTAGTTCGCATAAACATCGACGAAATAGACCACCCGAGGCCCGGGGAGTTGCGGCCTCGGGCGATGCAGGCCGAGCTTCGCCGCGCGGCGGGTGAATGGGGTGCGTCGGACATTCGGCAAGACCCGATGCCTAGAGAGGCCGAGGGTCCGTTCCAGGAAGAGTCGGGAGAGCTTGCGGCCGAGGAGGAAATTAGTCACGATCGGGAGCCGGCTGGCGAGCCTCGCCCAGAGCTCGATCCTGGAGAAGATCCAGTCGCCGGGGGCGAGGCCGTGATGCTCGACGTAGGCCGCCTTGGCCTCCATCATCAGGCTGGAGACGTCGATGCCCGACGGGCATTCCGACTGGCACATCTTGCAATGGAAGCAGAGGTCCGAGTGGGCCTTGAATTCCTCGCTCCCCCAGAGTTTCGGGTCGATCTCGCCCGTCGCGATTTGCCGGATGAGGTTGGCCTGCGACCTCGGGCTGGCGGCCTCTTCTCGGAGTGCCCGGAAGGTGGGGCACATGCGGGTCGAGGGTTCCTGGGTGCGGCAGGCGCCGCAGCCGTTGCACGCGGAAGCCTGCTCTTCCATGCCCCGCTCGGGCCAGCGGAGGACCGGCAATAAGAAGGAAGACGCCCCGATCGCGGGGATGTCGAATCCCGAAGGCCCGCGCACGGCGGAGTCCTCGAAGCTCGACGCGTCGTCGCCGGTGATGATGGGTAAATTGGCGGAGCTCGAAGCCCCCGCGGTCAACTCGGCGGGGGGCTCGGGAGGGGGCGCGGAGAGCGGGACCAGGTTGTCGGTCATCCTCCGGGAGTCGCCGCCGACCACCTTGCCGGGGTTCAGGATATTCCAGGGATCGAAGGCATCCTTGATTTCCCGAAACATCTGGATGGCATCGCCATATTGGCGATGGAGGAATTGAGTGCGGACGAGCCCGCACGCCGAGGAGCTTGAGATGGTTCCTCTCGCG
>CALKTZ010000253.1 GCA_937997355.1 uncultured Planctomycetales bacterium
GTCGTTCCTGACCGTTGCGGCGGTCGACCATCTCGTCGAGAAAGACGCCGATCTTGCGGTACTTCTGGTAACGCTGTTCGAGCAACTGCTCGCGAGGGATCGTGGAGAGTTCTCGGAGCGACCGAAGGAGATAAGCTTTGAGGTTCGAGGCGGCCTCGCGATGATCGCGGTGCGCCCCTCCGAGCGGTTCCGGGATCACTTCGTCGACGATGCCGAACCGGAGCAGGTCGCGGCTCCTCATTTTGAGCGTCGCGGCGGCCTTCGGTGCATGTTCCTGCCCTTTCCAGAGGATCGAGGCGCATCCTTCGGGGCTGATGACCGAGTAGTAGGTATGCTCGAGCATCGCCAGGCGGTCGCCGACCCCGATTCCCAGGGCTCCTCCCGATCCTCCTTCTCCGATCACCGCGCAGACGATCGGAGTCGGAAGCTGGCTCATCGCGAGCAGGTTTTCCGCGATGATGACGGCCTGGCCGCGTTCCTCGGCGGAGATCCCCGGATAGGCCCCCGGGGTGTCGATCAAGCTGACGATCGGCAATCCGTACTTCGCGGCGAACCGCATCTTGTGCATCGCTTTTCGGTAGCCTTCGGGATGGGGCATGCCGAAGTGACAGGCGGTCCGCTCGGCCAGATTCTTCCCCTTCTGCTGCCCCACGAACATCACCTTGATGTCGTCCAGATGGGCGAGCCCGGTCACGATCGCCTTGTCGTCGCCGAAGGACCGGTCGCCATGAAGCTCGACGAATTGCTCGAAGACGAGGTCGACGTAGTCTCGTGTCTGAGGTCGCTGCTGATGCCGAGCGACCTGGACGGTCTGCCAGGGGTCGAGGTTGGAATAGATCTCGCGCTTGAGGGAGGCCAGCTCGCGACGGAGGCGTCGAATCTGCTCGGCGATGGTGGAGGTATCGCTCCCGGTGCGATTCTTGGCGTACAGCGACTCCATTTCGACCAGCCGCGTCTCCATTTCGTGGATCGGGGCTTCGAATTGCAAACGTTGCTCGGTCGGATTGGCCATGAGAAACTTCTATCCTTGGGGGGAGAGTCTCGGTCTCACCGCTTCACAACCCATCTCGCGACGCCGCCCGAGCGAATCCTGATGTCGAGATGCGAGGCGGACGCGAATGATCAGGAGAAGCCCATTCCTCGGGATGCTTGCGGGGCGGGATCGTCTTGAAAGACGCGAATCGATCGAAATCGGGTCAAAAATTCGTGCAAACTCTCCGGACGGTCCTGCGGCTTCTTCTGAATCATCTTCAAGACGAGATCATTAAACTCCGGAGTGACGAGCTTGTTGTGCATCGTCAGGGGGGCCGCCCGTTCTGAAAGATGTTTGTTCAGGAGCTCCTGCGAAGAGTTTGCCCGGAAGGGAGGCCGTCCGCATGCCAATTCATAGCAAGTGATCCCGAAACTGTAAATATCGGCGGAGATGGCGGGGGGTTCCCGCAGGATCTGCTCGGGGGAAATGTAAGTACGCGTCCCTTCTCGCGGGGGTTTCGACGAGAAAAGTTTTCGAAATCCCCCGGAGATCCGCTTGGCCAGCGCGAAGTCGATCACTCGGACCTCGCCCGAACGGTTGGCGATCACATTCTCGGGCTTCACGTCGCGATGCGCCCAACCTTGATCGTGCAGATAAGCCAGGCCCGTGGCGGCTTGACACAAAATCCGATGCAACTGGGACTTGGAATAGGGATGAGCCCAACCCCGTGCGATCGGAGCCTTGAGGTTGAAGGATGGAAAATAATCCATCACGAAATAAGGCTGCGGCTCATTCTTGAAGTATTCATGAACCCGAATCAAATTCGGGTGCCTCAACTCCAGGCCCAATTTGGCTTCGAGCGCGAACGATCGACGCGAGTCGCGATCCTCCGCGCTACTCCCCAGGAGCATCTTGAGCGCGAATTGCCGGACGGTCCCTTCCAACTCCACCTCGTAGACGACGGCATTCGCCCCCGGGTGGATAGTTCGAACGATCCGATATTTGCCGACCCGCTCGCCACCGGCGATTTTGGCCATGGTATCGATCGACACGATAACTTGCTCCGGGGCATCTGATGCGACCGATCAGGTGCCCGCAAATTAGCAAATGACGCGCCTAAACTTCATCTTGTCTCAGGATCACAGTCTACAACTCACGAGATTCTACAAATCTTCAAGAAATTGAGCAAATCCTCCGGTGCGACTTTGATCATCCATCTTTTGCACAATAACCGGCATCGATCTGCGCGAAACATTTGCCAGATGTTTTACGCGCAAATGAAGCGATCGTGACAGGGTTCGCTGAAATCCGGCCCGGTCGTGCAAGATCACCCCAAGGCATGGGTTGTTCATCGTTGGTTGAAGTGTGGTGCTCTCCGGCACCGATGATTGATGACGACGCCGTGGATCGCGACTGCCATCAGGTTTTGCGCCGGCGGATCAGGATCGGTGGGGAAGTCGAGAAGGGAGTGTCCAGGATGGATCGGAAGCGAACCGGCCGGATGATCGGCGATCACGGAGTCATGATCTCCGGCAAGAAGGATTTACTTGCCGGGATTCCGGTCACCGGTCGCCGGCAAGGGGCGGAGCGAATCCGGTCATCGATCCTTGAAGGCTCTGGTTCTGCCG
>CALKTZ010000254.1 GCA_937997355.1 uncultured Planctomycetales bacterium
CGATACATTCCTGACGCAGGATTTCTGCAAGCGGCACAACCTTTTCAGCTTCAAGCACAACGATCAGAACGACCTGTACGAGATCGAGAGTCGCGAATTCAAGATGATCAAGGAACGGCTGCTCTTCAATCTGACGAATTTCGGCCAGCCGATTATTCGCGTGAAGGACGGCAACCATCGCAACCGAGGAGAGCTTTATCTCCACCACGATCATTACGGGGTCGACCTCCGGGTCGACTATGCCCAGGACACGCTTCGACACCTCCATCGTCTTTGGACGCGCCCGGTTCACATCGAGACCATGATCGACGGGCGTCCTTCGTTGCTGACGTTTGATGGAACCGATCACTCGATTCGACCGTTAGCCCGTCCCATGATACTGAGCCAAAAGATCGCCGCCGCGCTGGATGAAAATACCTGCGCCTTGACGCCTCCATGCTCGTTCACGACCGAGCATGGAGACGACACGATGACGCTGGAACTGACCTCCCTCGATCGGGTGGGGCTGGCATTCAGCCAACTCGAATTCAAATCGAGGAAGCACGACGATTGGTCGACCGAAGCCATCAAGGCATGGGGCAATCGCCTGGCGTCTCGGGTGACCTATCTGATGGAACCGCTCGTGATCGTGGAAGTCGACGCCGACGAGCGCGAGGTTCAACTCCGGAGCCAATCGCCGACGAGCCGCGCCGAGAAGCGATCCTACTACGAGGTGTGCATCAATCATCAAGGGATCTTGAACCTGGCTCGATACAGCTTCGACGAGGCCACGCGACGCCGTTCGCGGACGAATTGCCAGTTGACCCGCGAAGTCGTCGAGCGCCTCGCCGACGATATTGTCGCCAGCATCCCTTGAGCCCTCCTCGTCGCATCGAGAAAACGATCATCCTTCGGTTGGCCCCGTGACGAAATCCATCCTGGAGATCGAGACGAATCCGTCGGCCCAACACCCTCTTCGCACGCCCCGGAATCGGGCGGTGTTGGGTCGGGTGGCGATGAATTCCTGCCCCGACTCATCTCATGCTTGATTCAAACATCTCGGCATCCCGAAGCGAAGATACCGTTCCTGTCGATCGATCGGATTGTGCGATGATTCTCGATTCGGAAATCACGAAACCGAGAACGGTTGCGTAGAATGGTACGTAGGATAGAAGCAGGGCTTGGCGAATGAATCGCGCCAGGACTGGCCCGAACTTTGCGAAGGGAATAACCTGAATCGCATGATGCGATGATCGCGATTGCCTTTTGAGACGCTTACAAAGCCTGGGATTCAGGCCTCCGTCTTTCTTTGATCGACTTCCGGGGGTGGCCATGGGTCTCTCACATCGCTTGAAAATCGTGGTCATGTCGGTTTCGCTCGTGCCGTTGTCCTTGATCGGTAGCCAGGTTCTGGCTGCCGGCCATGGTGGCGGAGGCCACGGCGGTGGTGGTCACATGGGTGGCGGTCATATGGGCGGAGGCCACATGGGAGGTGGCTTCGGTGGCGGCGGCATGCGCATGGGGGGCGGTGGCGGTATGCGCATGGGCGGAGGCATGCCCAGCGGCGGTATGCGCATGGGCGGCGGAGGGGCTCATCTTGGTGGAGGCGGAGCCCGAATGGGGGGCGGCATGGCCGCTCACCCCGGCGGCGGCGTGCGCATGGGGGGTGGGGCCGGACGCCCTGGCGGCGGGATGGCCGGCGCGGGTCGCGGTTTCGCCGGAAGCCCTGGTGTGAGCCGCGGACATGTTGGTGGGATGGCCGGCGCGGGTGCCGGACGTGGCAACATGGGCGGTATGTCCGGAGCCGGGCGCCCTGGCGGCGGGATGGCCGGCGCGAGCCGCGGACATGTTGGGATGGCCGGCGCGGGCCGAGGAAACATCGGCGGTGCCGGAGGCGGAAATCACGGCTTTGGTGGCGGCAATCGCCCCGCGATGAACTCCGGGGCTCGGCCCAATTACGGCCAATATGCCCACCGCGGCGGGGGAAATGTCGGCGGTCCCGGCGCGGGCCGTGGCAATATCGGCGGTCCTGGAGCGGGTGGCGCGGGCAATCGTGTCGCGGGCCGAGGGAATGTCGGCGGCCCCGGTGTGGGTAATCATGGTTTCGGCGGCAATCGACCGGCGATGAACTCCGGGGGTCGGCCGAACTACGGTCAGTACGCCCATCATAACGGCGGGAATCGCGGACCCGGCCAGGGTTGAAACGGCGGAGTCAACCATCGCCCGGGTGGCGCGGGCGGCCCAAATCAAGGGTTGGCCCACAACGGGATGAACGGGAATCGGGGAAATCCGAATCGTCCGGGAAATCCCGGTTTCAATAATCATATCAATCGCGTTGGTGCCGTTGGTTCGATCAACCATAATCGCAATATCACTCAAACCAGCTTCAACGGACGTGGTTCTGCTGGCTGGGGCGGACTCGGTTGGAACGGTCATCGCGGTTGGAACGGGGGCTGGGGCGGACGCGGTTGGGGTGGCGGCGG
>CALKTZ010000255.1 GCA_937997355.1 uncultured Planctomycetales bacterium
ATTCCGATCCGTCACCGTCCCGCCGACGATCGTGGTCGAGACCGGTATGGGTTTTCACGTTCTGGAGTGTCGGCTCCGGTCATCGTCGTCATTGCCTGGCTGATCCTTTGCGGAGTCAGCCGCGCGAACGAACCCAAAATGGGGACCGACTTCTTCGAAAGTAAGATTCGCCCGATTCTTGCCGAGCACTGTTACGCATGCCATTCCACCAAGGTGGAGCACCCCAAGGGGGGGCTTCGGCTCGACTCGATCGGCGCGATCCGCGAGGGGGGGGATTCGGGGACGGTGATCGAGCCGGGAAATCCCGATGAAAGCGTTTTGCTGCAAGCCATTGCCCACACGGGTGATGTGTCGAAGATGCCCCCCAAGACGAAGCTACCCGACGCGGTCATCGGCGACTTCCGCAAGTGGGTCCAAGGCGGGGCGCCGATGCCCGCCGAAGTCTTCGCCACCCGCGGGCGGGTTGAACCAGCCGAAGCCCATGGAGCGATCAAACCCAATCGCACCGCCAAGGCCGATCCCACGAACTGGTGGTCGCTCAGGCCGATCGCGCGTCCCCCCCTCCCGGCACTCGACATCAACGAACGACGGGCGGCAAGGTCCCCGATCGATTCCTTCATCATGGCGGGGCTGCGGGCGAAGGAATTGAAGATGGCCCCGGAGGCGGATCGCGTCACCTTGATCCGTCGCCTTTCATTCGATCTCATCGGCTTGCCGCCGATTCCGGAGGAGGTGGCCGAATTCGTCGGGGATGATTCGCCCGATGCCTATGAGAAGCTGGTCGACCGCCTGCTCGGCAGCCCCCATTTCGGGGAACGATGGGCTCGATTCTGGATGGATCTGGTCCACTTCGCCGAGACTCACGGACACGATCAGGATCGAATCCGAACCAATGCCTGGCCCTATCGCGATTACCTGATTGACTCCTTCAACCGGGATGTCCCCTATGCCCGGTTCATTCAGGAACAGATCGCGGCCGATGTCCTTTTCCCGAACGAACCCAATTTGACCGTCGCCCTGGGGATGATCGCGGCCGGTCCCTGGGATGAAAGCTCGCTCCGAGACATCCGGGACGACAGCATCGACCGTCAGATCGGATACTACCTGGATCGCGACGACATGGTGGCGACGGTCATCTCCACGTTCGACAGCACCACGATCCATTGCGCCCGATGTCACGACCACAAGTTCGACCCGATTTCGCAGGATGACTATTACGCGCTTCAGGCCGTTTTCGCGGGGGTCGATAAGGCGGAACGCGCCTACGATGCCGACCCGAAGGTCGAGGCACTCCGCGCGAGCCTGTCGGCAAGACGTCAGGCCCTCAAGGCCGGCGACTCCTCGACGGTTGGCATGCTCCTCTCCCCGGAGTTGCAGTCAACCGTCGCCGTCTGGGAGAAGCAGTGCCAGGCGACGCCGGTCCGATGGGGCAACTTGGTTCCCGCGGAAGCGTCCTCCGCGAAGGGATGCACCCTGACCCCGATGTCCGACCAATCGGTTGTGTCGACCGGGAAATCGCCGAACCAGGATACTTACACGATCAAAGCCATTTCGCCATTTCCCACGATCAAAGCCATTCGCCTCGAAGTTCTCCCCGACGACCGGCTACCCGCCCAGGGACCGGGGCGCAACGCGAACGGCAATCTTCATTTAACCGAATTTGAGGTTTGGGTCGAATCGAGCGAGAATTCCAAAAATGCGAGGAAGATCCAGGTTCGCCGGGCCGTGGCGGACTTCGATCAATCCGGCTGGGAAATCGCGTCCGCCATCGACGGCAATAACCAGACGGCCTGGGGGATCTATCCGGAGGTCGGCAAGCCCCATCAGGCGATCTTCGAATTGACCGAACGAACCCAATTGACCGCCGGGGAGCGCCTCATCGTCAAGCTTGCGCAGACGAGTCCGCCCGGCCATCTCATCGGCCGATTTCGACTGTCCGTGACGGACGACGGGAAGCCGATCGAGACGTTCCCCCTGAACACCGAGGTTCAAACGATCCTGTCGATTCCGCCGCAGCGCCGGTCGGCCGATCAGAAAAAGGCCCTCGCCGCCGCCTACCTCGCCCAGACACTCGACGCCCAGATCGCCGGACTTCCTCCCAAGCAGTTGGTGTTTGCCGCGGCCAGCGACTTCGCCCCCGACGCGGGTCACAAACCCCCCGGGGCACCCCGGCCGGTCTTCGTGCTGAAACGGGGGGATATTCACCAGCCTTCGACCCCCGCCGAGCCGGGGACCCTGTCGTGCATCCCCCAACTGACGAACAGGTTCAAGATCGGAGACCCCAAGGATGAGGGTTCTCGACGCGCGCAACTGGCCGGGTGGGTGAGCGACCGCAAGAATCCCCTGACATGGCGGTCGATCGCCAACCGGGTTTGGCAATCGCACTTCGGGCGCGGCCTCGTTGATACCCCCAACGACTTCGGCCGGATGGGGGCGATCCCCACTCATCCCGAGTTGCTCAACTGGCTGGCCGCCGAACTTATCGAAAATGGCGGCTCGCTCAAGCGACTGCATCGGGAGATCGTCTTGAGCGCAACCTACCGTCAGGCGACGATTCACGACCCGGTCGCCGAAGCCATTGATGCCGACAATCGCCTGCTCTGGCGGCAGAATCGTCGACGTCTCGACGCCGAAGCGATCCGCGACGCCATCCTTCAGGTGAGTGGCCTATTCGATCAGACCATGAAGGGACCGTCCGTTCAGCAGTTTCATCTGAGCCCCGGGGTTCATGTCACCCCGGTCGTCGATTACACCGCTTACGATTGGGATACGCCGGGTTCGGGGCGTCGGAGTGTGTATCGGTTCCTGTTCCGCACCCTGCCCGATCCTTTCATGGATGTCCTCGATGGTGCCGATGCGTCCCAGCTCGTGGGCATTCGCAGCGAGTCGATCACCCCGCTCCAGGCGCTGACTTTACTGAACAATCCGTTCGTGCTGCACAATTGCCGGCAACTCGCGGCCTCGCTGGATCAAACGCCGCTCAACCTTGTGGGGAAGATCGAGGCGATTTACTTACGGGCCTTGAATCGGGATCCGAGTGCCGAAGAACTTAATGAATGGCTGGACTATGCGTCCCGTCATGGCGTGGCCAATTTCGCGAGAATCCTTTTCAACAGCAATGAATTCTTGTTTGTGAATTAACCTGGCCACGACGGGCCGCTTTCCGCGGGATGTTGACCGGAGCACCGTCAAAAATTCGCGGTCCACAGTCGAGGTGAGTGCGATGGATCAAAAACCGACGCGTCGCGAGTTTCTGTGGCAATCTGGCGGTGGGCTCGGAGGAATCGCGCTGGCCCACCTGCTCGGGCGGAATGGCTTGGTCTCGGGGGCCGAGCTTGCTACCGCCGGTTCGATCGCCACGCAAACAAGCAAGTCGAGTCGCTTCGTCCCTCGGCCAGAGTGGAACGGGGGCCTGCACCATCCCGCCAGGGTGAAGCGGGTCATCCAGCTCTTCATGAATGGGGGGGTCAGTCAGCCCGATACGTTCGACTACAAGCCGGAGCTGGCCAGGCGACATGGGCAGAAGTTCGATCCCGGAAGCCATGTCGAGGCCCCGACGAGTCCACCCGGCAACCTGATGAAGAGCCCATTTCCGTTTCGCCAGCATGGCGAGTCGGGGCGGTGGGTTAGCAGTGTCTTCCCGGAGATCGCCCGGTCGGTGGACGACCTGGCGTTCTTGATGGCGCTCTCCTCAAAGACAAATGTCCACGGGCCGGGCAGCTACATGATGAACACCGGGTTCCTGCTCCCGGGGTTTCCCTCGATGGGGGCCTGGCTCTCGTATGGCCTCGGCTCTCTCACCGACAATTTGCCGACGTTCATCGTGCTCCCCGACCCCCGGGGGCTCCCCTATAACGGGAAAGGGAACTTCACGTCGGGATTCCTGCCGATGTCGCATCAAGGGACCATCCTCGACGCAAGCTCGCCCCGGCCGATCCCCGACCTTTTCCCCTCGTCCTCCTCGGCCGATTTTCTCACGCCCGAGAGCCAGCGAAGCGGCTTGGAACAACTTGCCCGGATCAATCGGCATCACGCATCGCTCAACGGGGGGGACTCACGACTGGAATCGCGAATCCAGGCGTA
>CALKTZ010000256.1 GCA_937997355.1 uncultured Planctomycetales bacterium
GCCGGATCATGCAGCCGCAGCTCGCCGCTCAGGCTCATTTCCGCGAGCAGGACGGCCGTGAAGCACTTGGTGATCGAGCCCAGTTCGAAAAGCGAATCCTGGTCCGGCCGCCGATCCTCGTTCTTGTCCAGCCGCCCGAACCCAAACGTGTGAGAACGCCCCTGATCGTCGAGGATTCCGACCGCGATCCCCACGGATCGGCCTTGTTCGAGAATCGGCCCGGCAAGCTCGCTAACCCTGGCTTCGAGGACTCCGGCATCGCCCTGGGCCAGAACTGAACCGCATGACAACAAAAGAGCTACGGCGATGAAGGCATGTCTCGCGTGAGTCCGGCAAGGCCGCCACGCCGGGCAGAGCGATTCATCCGCAAGAGAGAACGAAGATGCCGCCATGAGTTGATCCGGTCTCGCTTCGGCGCGGTTGGTCGTGATGTCGTCGACGAGATGATTGGCGTCCGCTCGCCTCGCTGCAATCTCTGCGCGTGGAAGCATGATCATTTTGGGCCAATCGCCGGCCTCCGGCAATGACGAACCCGAGCCGGACGGGAGGCGTATCAGAGGGAGAGAAGTGGAGATTTCCCGGCGCAAGAACTGGACCGACCGGTTATAATCCAGTTGGCCAACACTCCAGCGTGCCTTGAGTGCGATGAAGAGGCACGTCCCGCCCGATCCGATCTCAACCTGGCGAGACCGCCCCATGCTGATCCGTTCTTCCACCGCCCTGGTGCTCCTGTTTGCGTCCGGTCCGGTCGCTTGGGGAGGGGCTCCGGTCGGCTTTCAGCGCGAAATTCAACCGATCCTGGCGGAACATTGCACCCTGTGCCACGGAGAAGACGAGGCCGGGCGCAAGGGTGGGCTTCGTCTCGACAAGCGTGACGAAGCCTTGAAGGGGGGGAAGTCGGGGCTGGCCGCCATCGTGCCGGGCAAGCCGGACGAGAGCGAGCTGATCGCCCGGATCACCTCCACAGATCCGTCCGACCGCATGCCCCCGGCCAAGCATCACAAGCCGCTCTCGGCCGGGCAGATCGAAACCCTGACGCGATGGATTCAGGAAGGAGCTCCGTACGAGTCGCACTGGGCGTTCGAGCCCCCTCGAAAGGCGAAGCTCCCGGAGGTCGGCCAGGCTAATCCGATCGACGCCTTCGTGATGGCAAACCTCAAAACGAAGAAGCTCAGCCTCTCTCCGGCCGCCACGCCCGGCCCGTTGCTGCGTCGGCTCTACCTCGACTTGATCGGCCTCCCCCCCTCTCCGACCGACCTGGCGCGGTTCGAGAAGGAGGGGTACAAGGCGACCGTCGAAGGCCTCCTCAAGAGCGAACGTTATGGGGAAAAATGGGCGAGGCCCTGGCTCGACGCCGCGCGCTATTCGGATACCAACGGCTATGAGAAGGACATGCCCCGAGAGCAGTGGAAATGGCGCGATTGGGTCGTGGACGCGATCAATCGCGACATGCCCTATAACCAGTTCCTGATCGAGCAGCTCGCCGGGGACCTCCTCCCGCAGAAGACTCAGTCGCAGGTCATCGCGACCGGGTTCCTCCGCAACAGCATGATCAACGAGGAAGGGGCGATCGTCCCCGAGCAGTTCCGTATGGTGGAGATGTTCGACCGGGTCGACTGCGTCGGCAAGGCCATCCTGGGGCTGACCACGCAATGCGCCCAGTGCCATACCCACAAGTTCGACCCCCTCACTCACGATGAATACTACGGCCTGTTCGCGTTCCTCAACAATTCGTACGAGGCCCAATCGTGGGTTTACACCCCCGAGGAACAGCAGCGGATTTCCGAGATTCGCAAGCACATCCAAGGCGCCGAGCAACGACTGAAGGACTCGCGACCGCAATGGCAACCGGAGATGGCGGCCTGGGAACAGAAGCTCCTCAAGGAGGAGCCCGCGTGGGAGCCGCTCGTCGCCACGCTGATGGAAACGATTAGCGGATTGAACCATCCGACCCAGGAAGCCGACCGTTCGATCTTGATGAAGGGGCACACGAGCGGCGATGTATTCGTCATCGCCTCACCCAAGCTCGACGGGATTACCGGGCTTCGCTTCGAGGCGCTCAATCATCGAGACCTGCCGTTCAACGGCCCCGGGCGGAGCAAGCTGGGGACCTTCGGCGTCCAGGAGCTTGAGGTCTTCATCAAGAAACCGGGTGCCAAGGACTGGGAGAAGCAGAAGCTCGTGAACCCCACCGCCGACTATTCCAATCCGCCGGAGAAGAGCGCGGACGGCAAGAAGGAAACGGGACCCATCGCGTTCCTGATCGACGGCAAGGACGAGACGACCTGGACCTCGGATCGCGGCGTCGGCCTCCGCAATCAGCCCTCGGTGGCGGTCGTGCAGTTCGAGAAGCCGCTGAACCTGCCGAACGGGACCG
>CALKTZ010000257.1 GCA_937997355.1 uncultured Planctomycetales bacterium
CCGCCGTGCCGTTCGACGGCGCGACGGATGAGGGTCAACCCGATTCCTTCGCCCGGGGCGGAATCCTTGTGGAATCGCTGGAAGGCGAGGAAGAGCTTGGGTTGATACGCTTCGGGGATGCCCTGGCCGTTGTCTTTGACGTAGTACGTATGGAACGCCGAGCCGTTGGATTCATCCCCCCGAGTCGACCCGATCTCGATTCGGCCCGGCCGATCCGGGTCGAGATAGTTTACCGCATTACCGACGAGGTTGGCAAAGACTTGCTCGATGGCGGTGGGATCTCCCCACGCCGGCGGCAGGTCCTTGGTGATGACCCGAGCCTTCCTCTGTTCGAGGGTGCCGTCGAGGGATTCGACAACACGTGCCACCGATTCCGCGACATCGACCCATTGCGAGCGGTACTCGACACGCCCGGCTCGCGAGAGCCGCAGGAGGACGTCGATGATCGCGGCGAGCCGGGAGACCGCGGCCTGGATGAAGTGGATGGATTCGGGGACGTCGCGATCCAGCAGGTTCACCGCCTGGGTCCGGGATGCGTTCGTGAGATCGCCCTTTTCGAGGATGTCCCGAATCTCCTTGCAGACCACCGCGAGCTCCTTGCTGAAGCCCTGGAGGTTGACGAGCGGCGAGCGGAGGTCGTGCGAGACGCTGTAGATGAACATCTCGTTCTCCCGGTCTCGCTCCTTGAGCGTGCGGGCCATATCGTGGAAGACGCGATCGAGCGCGCCGATCTCATCCGTCCCGGCGAGAGGCTCGACAAGCTCTTGCTTCGCGCCGAGTCGCCGCACGTTCTCCGAGAGGACGGCCAGCCGGCCGCTGATGCCCCGGCTGAAGAGATAGGTCATGGTCAGGGCGAGCACCAGGGAGGCGATGATGCTTCCCGTGAGCAGCCGCGATTGACCGGCCCGCGACTGCTCCAGAACTCGTTGTCTCACAACGGCGAGGCGCTCTTCCTCGCCGAGGAATTCCTCGAACCGGGCGCGGATGTCGTCGAGGATGCGCTTTCCGGAGAGATTCTTGATCTGAGCGAATGCCTTCTCCGATTCGCCGGCGCGGACATAACTCGCCGTCTCGTCGAGCCAGGTATGAAAACGCTCCGCGTGCCTGGCAACCTCCAGGACCCTGGATTGTTGAGGGGGATTGTCGCTGACAAGGTTCTCGAGCTTCTTGAGCCGCGTGCGAGAACGATCGATGGCTTCCTGGTACGTCCGATAAAATACCGGATCCGAGGAGATCACCAGGCTGCGGATCTCGGAGTGGGCCTCCATCAAGGAGCGGGATGTCGCCTCGGCATGGGCGATGACGTCCTTCGTATGATTCGCCAAGCGAGCGGCCTCCGCCTCGGCCCGTTGCGTCCGAAAGAGCAGCCCGACGAAGATCAACTGGAACATGACCGGGATCGCGATGAGCACGACTCCCTTCTTGAACATCGTGAGATTGTCGCCCACCCGTGCTCTCCTAATCACCCTTGATTGCGATCATTTTTCCGAGACGGGGATGGAAATGATCAGCCCCGCCGTCCGATCTTCCGTGCTCGTGCGATCGGGGACGTGGCATTTGAGGCAGAGGTTGGACAGCGTGACGGCGCCGGCCCGCCGATAAGTCCCGCCTTCGACGCGTTCGAAGGATTTCTTCCCCGACTTCAGGGCCTTGACGGCGTCCTCTTCAAACTGGCCCCGCGGCTTGTGATCGGAATTCATGGCCCGCCCCTCGACGACGAGCCATCGGAGCTTGACGCGCCGCTCTTCCTCCAATTCTCCGAATACATCCTTAAGGATCGCGGCCGGAATCGGCAAGCCTTCATCTTCCCGATAATAACGATGATGGACGATCTGGAGCGTCGCGTGGATGGCCGTGTGGAGCGATTCGGCCTGGAGGCGGGCCGCGGCCGGGGACGGCCGCTCGGCCTCGCCGGGCTTCTTCGCCGGGTCGTGAGGCGGTCCTTCGCCCATCGCGAATGTCAGCGACCCGATCCCGAGCAGGATCATCAACCCGGCGTAATGAGATTTCATCGCGTTTCGTGTCCTCAAAGGGCCGATGATCGAATGATGAGATGAACGATGAGAAATCAACTCATTGGCTCTTCCCCGGGGCATCGACGACCGGGATGCTGATGATCAATCCCGCATATTTCGGCGTCTTGGAAGGTGCGTTGAAGAAGCCGCCATGACAACTGACGCACCCCCCGGAGAGGGGGATCGCGCCGGCCCGGCGATAGTAGCCCGACTCGATCACTTCGATGTCGGATTTGCCGTCGGCGATCTCCCTGGCGGCCTTCTTCTCGAAATCGGTCTCGGGCTCGTGGTCGATGCTCATCGCCTTCATGTTCACGGAGATCCAGCGCGCCTCGGCCTTCGATCGCCGGCGGATCTCGGAGAAGACGTCTTCCATCGCGCGGGCCGGGACGACCGCCTTGTCGCGGTGAAAATAGCGATGGTGCATCATTTCCAGGGACGCCTCGTAGATGTCGTGCATGGTCCTCGCGCGATCGCGAGCGACGGCGACGGGTACCCGGTCTTTCGCGTCAACATCCGAGGCGCGGAGCATGATGGCGAGGCATGTCATGCAACCGACGCCGAAGAGCATTCCTCGCAAGACCCGCAACGCTGGCTTCATTGCACGGCTCCCATGATTTCGGATTCGTTCGTATCGAGTGTGCATCTCCGGCACATCGCGCCCGGAGGGATCGGATCATCCGCGAGAGACGTCGCAGAGGGGGACGCTCCCCCCCGTCGATCGCAGCAATTCCTCGATCGTGACTCGCGAGAAGGATTTCTCGGTCGCCTCGTAGGCGCGGTCCAATTCCTCGTGCAATGGACAGAGACTCGTGTGAGAGGGCAATCCCAGGGGACAATGCCGGATTCGCTGCAACGGCGCCACGGCGTTGACGACATCGAGGATGGTCATCTCCGAGGGCGCTCGGGCCAGCGTGTATCCGCCCCCCGGGCCGGGGCGAGACGAAACCAACCCCGCTCTCGCGAGGTCTTGCAAGACGGTGTGGAGATAACGGCGAGGGACTTTCGTCCGCCGGGCGAGATGGTCCGCCGATTCGGGCCGGTCGGAACCTTGGGCGAGGAAGGCCACCATGCGGAGAGCATATTCAGCAGTCTTCGGCAACATCGGCGACATCCCTCGATTGATGGCACGCCCCTATTCTCCACAATGATGTGTAGAATGCAAGGCCGATGCGGCCGAGCGGTCCCTCAAATTGGGAGGCCTTCGGTCGGTGGATTCGGCGGGGTCGGG
>CALKTZ010000258.1 GCA_937997355.1 uncultured Planctomycetales bacterium
CAAGGGCGATCCTCGGGGGGCTCCTGGCGGGCGAACCGGCTACCCTCTTCGTGCTCCCCTGCGTCTATTCCTTGCTCGTGAAGGATCGTCCGGGACACGATGATGAAGGCCATGATTCGGAAGGAGAGGATGAGAACTGGGGTGCGGAGCGCCAGCCCGATCCTCAGGGAGAGCCTCCCGAGTCTCCCGCGCACGACCCGCTCGCTTAGAAGACTTCGCCTCTTTCAATGAGACGGAATGGGATAACCCGGAATTTGATTTGTCATGACCGAATCGACGGTTCTCGGATGCGAGTAAACGAGCGCCTCAAAAACGTGGAAGGTAAAGCTAATGTCGAGTGAAACGAATTTCGAGCTTCCTTCAGCTCCCGAGCCGCGGAAAACGCACGGGAAAGGCCATCGAGCCATTATCGTCGGCCTGCTCGTCGCGCTCCTGCTCGTCGCGGGCCTGTATCTCCGGGAGATGAGGGCCAAGACGGGAAGGCCTGTCGAGCACAATCAGACGGTTCACCATGAGGCGAAGTCGTCAGAACACGAGATTCCGGTCGAGGTCGTGCGCGTCGAGAAGGGGGGGATCGCGCGGACTTCGGCACAGATCGGTTCGATCCACCCCTACGAAGAAGCCGAGCTCTTCGCGAAGATTTCCGGTTATCTCTCGAATCTCCTGGTCGACTACGGGACGCACGTCAAGCGAGGGCAGCTTCTGGCGGAGATCGACGATCCGGAAATCATCGAGGATGCCAGGAAGGCGGAAGCCGATCTCGGCCAGGCGGAGGCGGCTGTCGCCCAGGCCCAGGCGTTCATCGAATCCGCCAAGGCGGATAAAGACGCCTCGTCCACCACGGTCGAGCAGACCATCGCCGACGTCGATCGATTCACCTCGATGCGGACCTATCACGAGAAGAAATTCGCGCGCTATCGAGAGCTCGTGCAGAGCAAGGCCATCCCGCAGCAGATCGCCGACGAGGAAGAAGAGAGTTACGAGTCGGCCCGGTCCGCGGAAGTTTCGTCGCAGAAGGCGGTCCTCAACGCCCGGGCGCAACTCGTCGCCGCCGCCGCCAGGGTGAAGAAGGCCGAGGCCGATCTCGCCGAGGCGAAGGCCAACGTCGAGGTCGCCCGCGCCAAGCTCGCCAGGGCGAAAGTCTTCGTGGGCTACACCAAGATCACATCCCCCTATGATGGGGTGATCACCAAGAGGAACTTTTTCCGAGGGGCCTTCATCCGCTCCGCCTCCGAGGGGGGCACGATCCCTCTCCTGACCGTCTCCCGCACGGATAAGGTCCGCGTCGTCACGCAAGTCCCCGACCGGGACGTGCCCTTCACCAGCATCGGGGATAAGGCACAAGTGACCCTGGATGCTTTAGGGGGCGAGGTTTTTCATGGGACCGTCTCGCGATTCGCCGAGAATGAGGAGCCCACGTCGCGGACGATGCACACGGAAATCGATCTGGATAACCCAAAAGACAAGCTCCGGCCCGGCATGTACGGGATCGCGCGGATCATCCTCGACACGCCGCTGAAGGCTTCGACCCTCCCCTCGACCTGCATCCTGGGCGAGTCGAAGAATGGCAACGCGGATGTTTTCGTCATTCATGAAGGGAAGGCCAAGAAGCGGCGGATCGCCGTCGGCGTTGACGACGGCCTGCACGTTGAGGTCCTTTCCGGCCTTTCGCCGACCGACGACGTCATCGTGAATACGGGTTCGATCATCGATGGATCACCGGTACGCGCGATTCCGGCGGAAAAGCTTCCCGGCAAGGAATTGGCGGAGAAATCCACGGCGAAGGTGAAATCCGCAGGATCGGAACAACACCCAACGCACCACGAATAGGCCCTGAGGCTGCATCGGGGCCTGGAGACGCCGAACTCTTTCGGCCGATGCTATTACGAAAGACTATTGAACGGGCAGCCTGCGCGCCGCGAGGCATAGCTTGCGGCGAGCTTCGTACGAACGGAGTATGAAATCATGAGACGATTCATCAGGAGGCATCGCCCCCTGTTTGAACTGTTGGAATGCAAGCTCGCCCTCAGCAACGTCACTCCGCTTGCCGATTCCATGTCGCGGGAACCGGCCCAGGCCGTCGCGACACGCAATCAAAACACCCTCCAGACACTCCAGGCGTTCACGCTTTCCTATCCGAGCACGTTCGGCGGCCCGAGATACGACCCCGCTTTCGACCTCAATCAGAATGGTCGAGTCGGCCAGGACGACGGCAGGCAGCTTCTCCGTTCGCTCCCCGCGCTCGGCCGCAAGCGGCCGATCACTCTCACGTTGAGTCTCGCCCCGAGGGACCGCGCCAGGGGAACCGTGCCGAATAATTCGGGAGGGGTCACCCATTCGATGGAACCGACCGTGATCGGACACACCTCTCCCGGGGCCTTGATCTTCACGGGGAGCGGGACGGTCGATTTCAAATTGAAAGGCCCGGCGGCCGTCGCGGATCAGAATGGAAACTTCTCGATCAAGCTTAAGATGACCGCGGGCATCAATCAGGAAGACTTCCAGGCCGTCGACCGCTATGGCCAGCAGAAATCACACGCATTTCCGATCTACTGGCTTGGATTTCGAGCCCACGAGAATCGGCATCCCCAAAATCTCTGAGAACTTTGCGAGCCGCGTTCAGCACGGCTCGGAAAACCGTCGAGCCCTTGAATCGTGACGACCTCCTTTTCGGGAGCGTCGGCACGATCGGCTTGCCGTTTCAATGGTTCAATAGGCCGGAGGAGGTGGTACGACGGCGACGGGCATGGGCTCCGCGCGGGTCCACTTCTTGGCGACCAGGCCATCGAGCGGAGGGAGCGGGGGGTCGGCGATCGGCGGGGTGTTGCTCGGCATGACTTGGGACTGATCGACGGGCGGGGGCGAGCCGAGTGCAACAAAGAGCCGAATTTGTGCCTTGTTGTAATTGAGGACGGCACGGATTCGGTCGACTCGTGCGTGGTTCAGAAGCTCCAGACTGTTGACGACCTCGATTGGGCGACCGACGGTGTTCCGGATGCGTTGGAGGTCTTCGCGGAAGCCGACCTCCGCGCTAGCGAGTTGACGGGTCGTGACTCCCACCTGGTTTCTCGCGGCGTCGATTTCCGCATGGGAGGCACTGACCTCGCTCCGAATCAGGGAAATGGCTTTCGCCTGCTCCCCCGCCGCCTGGCCGATCTCGGCCCGACGCTGCTTCATGAGCGCAAGATTGCCGAATCCGAAATTGCGAAAGGTCCAGTAAGCCATCAGATCGAGGTCGGTCCGCCCTCCGAAATGAGCAAGCTCGGGGCCGACGAGATTGCTCCCGCCACCAAACACACCGCCACTAAAGCCCATCCCGACGGTCGGGAGGAGCGGCCGGAAGACCTCCTGCTTGTGGCGATAGTCCGCCTCGGAAATCGCGGCGCTTCGCGCCTGCGCTTCCGGCCGTCGCTGGATTGCCACGGCGATCAAATCGGGCAGCGGCGCGGCAGGATCGATCAGTGTCACTTGCTCCGTCACGGGGGCAATCGGCCGGAGCCGAACCGATTGGTCGAGGTGAAGCCGACGGGAAAGCCGCGCCGCGGTCACGGCCACCAGTTCCTCGGCTTCGCGCACTTCAATCTCGATCAGGCTGAGTTCGGTCGCGGCCCGCTCGGCATCGGCCTCGCGACCCTGCTGAGCGTCCGCGTAGGCACGAGTCAGTCGCGCGACTTCCGCCTCCTGCATCGCCGTCTCACGCCGCACAAAAAGTTCGGCCTCGGCGGCGATCAGCTCGAAATGGAATTCGGCAACTTCGCGAAGGACGTTGTTGTTCGTGGTTGCGGCGTCGAATTGCGCCACGGCGACATGCTGGTGAGCCGCGAGCGGTTCGAAGATCGCGTCGGTCAACGGACTGAAGATGCTCACGGCCGGGATTTCCACCGTGCCGGCCGTGACCGGCATCGCACCGCCACCGAAGTAGAGCGATTTCTGATTCAGGTTCAGGATGACCCCCGAGGAGCGTTGAAGGTTGCCGGTATGATCGTGATAGCTGGCGCCCAGGTTGAGGCTCGGCAGCATGATGACCCTCGCCTTTTGCTGGATGGCGAGGGCCTCGCCGATCATTTGCACGGCCCCGGCGATTTGAGGGTTTTCCGCCTGAGCGAGCCGAAGCGCGGAGCTGAGGTCGATCGCGAATTCTCGTCCCGGTGGGGGGATGGCGGGTTGATTGGGATCGATCGGCGCATCGGGAGTTCCGGCACGATCGTTCGACGGCTCCGACATGCTGGCCGAGGCGGGGGTCAGCGCGCGGTCAAGTCCCTTCACGGTCCCTTGAACCGTCAGGGGCGTTTTCGAGGCAGCGAGAGATTTGACCGCCTCTCGGTAGGCGAGCGGTTCTCTCGATTTCATCGTCGCGCAGCCCGTGAGCAGGCTTGCCGCCAACAGGAGGAAACCGGCCCGACACCAACAACGAATCCTGCTCGAACATGAACAATCACTCATTTCTCCGTCTCCTCCCTCTCATCTGGGGCTGGTCGCGACATCGCGATGAGATGGAGCCGCGGGCTGAGCGTTGGCCACGGCGTTCGATACCGGCTTGGGGCTTGCAGGCTGCGGGACGCGACTCTGAGGAGCCTTTGTGCCATCGATCCTCAGCGGATTGCCGGGAGTGATGACCAACGGCTCGCCCGGCGGAGTGACACCCTCGGTCGGCACGGGACGCGCGAGCGTGTCGGCCGGGGGCTGACCCAGGGCCACGTAGAGTTCGAATTGAGCCCGGTCGTAGTTGACGATCGAGTCGAGATAGGAATAGCGGGCGCGTGCGAGCAACCGGAGGCTATCCAGGGTTTCGATCGCGGGGGCCACCGTGTTTTGAATCCGGATCAGGTCTTCGCGAAAGCCCTTGGTCCCGCTGCGAACGCCCCGTTCGGCACTGAAGATTTGGGCGTACCTCGCATGAGTCTTGGCGTACGCTTCCGCGACTTCCGCGCGCACCTGGTCGAGCACCGCGATCTGTTCGTAGCGAGCGACCCCCAGCCGTGCCTTGGCCAGATTGATCAGCGAGAGATTGCCCACGCCGAGATTCTGAAGCGTCCAGTAGGTGAAAACGTCGAAATCCGACCGCCCGCCGAATCCGCCGAAGACCGGGCTGACCAGGTTGCTGCCGCCGCCGAATCCGCCGGAGCTGTAACCGACCATGATCGTCGGCGAGAAGGGGAGGACCCTGGCTCCTTCGAGTCCGAGGAACGCCTCCCGGATCGAGGCTTGCTGCGCCTTCAACTCGGGGCGGTGAAGCAATCCGAGCGCGATCAACTCCGAAACGTGGGTCGGGTCGGGGACGATCGGGTGCGGGACCACGAAGGCATCCGTGGGATGGAGCCGTATCGAGGGATCGAGATTGAGGACATAACAGAGTTGGGCAGACGATGTCAGCACGGCCCCTTCCGCCCCCTGGATGTCATTCTCGCGGGCCTGAAGCTCCGTCAATGCCCGGTGTGCGTCGGCCTCGCGTCCCTGCCCGGCCTTCGCGTAGGAGGCGGTCAAATCGGCGACTCGCCTGGCCTCATCGCGCACCTGAATTGCGATGGCGCGTCGTCCTTCCGCCCGGAGGAGTTCCGAGTAGGCCAGGGTGGTTTGCAGGAAAGCCTGGTTCCTGACGGCGATGCTCGTGAAGTCGCGTTGAAAGAACTGCTGGCGCGCCATGAGATAGGCATAGACGCCCACGGCGATATTCCCTTCCAGCACGACGCCGGGGACGGCGACCGTGCCGGCGGCCACGGCTCCGGTTCCCGCGCCGACGTATACCGCCGAGCGATTGACCGACAGGATATTCCCGTTCGACTGTTGCAGTTTGCCGTTATGGGAGTTGTAGTTCGAGCCGTAATTGATGGACGGGAGGATC
>CALKTZ010000259.1 GCA_937997355.1 uncultured Planctomycetales bacterium
GGGGCTTGCCTCGCGTCGATTCGGGAAACTTCTGCCCGGCTTCGTGGCGAATTACGCCGGAGACACACTCTGGGCGACCGCCGCATTCCTCATGTTCGGGCTGGCTCTGCCCAGGCGATCGACCCGGGAAGTCGCCCTCGCGGCATCGGCCTTTTCCGTCCTGGTGGAACTGAGCCAGCTCTACCATGCCCCGTGGATCGACTCGATCCGAAACACATCGCTCGGGGGCCTGGCCCTCGGGCATGGCTTCCTGTGGAGCGATCTCGTGTGTTACGCCGTGGGCGTGGGGGGCGGCATCGTCGGGGAGCTTGCCGCGCAAGCTTTTCAACGAGATCCAACGCCGATCGTATGAGTCGGCGTGATGCCTGGAGACGTTTGATCGCTGCGCGGATAAACTCATTCATCGAAGGCTACGAGAGTCGGCCAAGGAGTCGGCCCGACGAATGAACGGGGAGGAACTACGATGGTTCTGAATGCACGGATTGAAGGCGATGTCGTCGTCCTGAGCAATTTCGGCGGGCTCTTGAACGACCCGAGGCATTTCGAGGCGGGCCGAGATGTTCGCGGCCTCCTCGATCAAGGCTATCGCAAATTCATCCTGGAGATGGCCAATATCCGCGACCTCGGCGATACGGCACTCGGTCTCCTGATGACCTTGACCCGGCAGATCCGGCAAGCCAAAGGAGGCGAGATCGTCCTGGCGAGGCCGGGCAAGGGTGTTCTCGCATTCCTCGCCGAAATGCAGATGGAGGAATACTGGACCATCTTCGGGACAGTCGAGGAGGCCATGAAGATGTTCCGACGTAATCCAACGGCAGAGGAGCAGCAGAGGCCCTGACCTCGGTTCAGATCCACACGGAGTGCAATCCAAGTTGTCGGAAGACGACTCCAAATTACAACCTCGGATCGACCGGTTCGCTTTCCAGCGCAAGCACTCCAAAGACGCACTCGTGAACTCGCCGCAACGGTTCTCGCCGTACAAACCGCTCCAGGGCCTCAACCCCCAGCGCGAACTCTCCGACGGCCAGCGCCCGCTTCCGCCCCAGGCCGCGCGAGCGAAGCCGTGTCAGGTTTTCTTCACTCGTATAGTCGGGACCGTAGATGATCCGCAGGTACTCCCGCCCACGGCATTTCACCGCCGGCTGACTGAGCCCACGCCGGCCCCGTTGCACGAAGGACAACGGCTTCACGACCATCCCCTCGCCCCCCCGGCCCGTGTGCTCCTGCCACCAGACGATCCCCTCGTCCTGGCTAGCCTGGTCGGTCAGGTCCACGACCTTGTACCGGGTCGCCAGCAGGAGTTCGGGATCGGCGAGGCAGACCTCGGCCAGCGTTTCCATGTGCCAGAGATGGTCGCGGTGGGTATGGACGTGCCCCTCGGTGGCGAGAAGGTGGAACGGGGCCAGCTTCAGGTCGGTGAGCGACTCGACCGGCCAGCAATATTGCCGATAGGCCGTCACGAACCGGCCGATGTCCTGCTCACGAGCGCGGAACTTTGCCCGAATCTCGTCGAGCTTTGCTCGTTCTTCTCCCTCCAGACGGGATACCGTCTCCTCCAGGGCCGAGACGGCGCGAGGCAATGACGCCGATCCCGCCGATCCCACCGCGGCGTACTGGGTGCGCAAGAGCTCCTGAGCCTTGGCCGACCACGGCATCAACTCGCAATCCAGGCAGGCCCATGTCGTCTCCAGCCTCGCCCAAAAGTTCGTTGCGGTGAGTGCCGCCCGCACCCGTTCCAGAAAGGCCCGCTCCAGCGATTCGCCGTTGAAGAACCGGCGCCCGGTGCGCGTGACCACGAAGCCGCATTCGCCGGTCATCACGCCGAACCGCTCGCGTGCGGCTCTCTCATCGCGGCAGGCGATGACCACCGCGCGGGAGCCCATGTGCTTCTCCTCGCAGATCACACGCGGCACGCCTTCATTGCGATAGTAAGCAAACGCTTCGGCCGGATGTTCCAGCAGCCCCTCGACCCGGCTGGTCTCGCACGGCGACATCGTGGGCGGAAGGTAGATCAGCCACCTGGGATCGGCGGCGAACCGGCTCATCACCTCCAGCGCGGCCGTGGCGTTCTCCTCCCGGATCGTCACGTTGCCCCGCAGTCGGGTCGGGATGATCCGCTTGCCGAGCACGTCTTCGGCGTCGAGCACCTCGTCATGAGTCTGCTGGGCCGACAGGGCGGGTGCCTGCTGCTCGGCGGCGAGGAAGGGACGTGCCGGCTCGCAGTAGGTCCGGGCGGCGGGGACCGACACGAATTCCTTCTCCGGGTAGCGGAGGGCGGTGAGCTTGCCGCCGAAGACGCAGCCGGTGTCGATATTGACCGTGCGGTTGAGCCAGTCGGCCTGCGGGACCGGCGTATGGCCGTAGACGACCATCGCCTGGCCTCGGTATTCCGAAGCCCAGTCGAACCGCACGGGCAGGCCGAACTCGTCGGTCTCGCCGGTCGTCTCGCCGTAGAGGGCGAAGTCGCGGACCCTGGCCGAACCGCGGCCCTGGAACTCCTCCTTCATCCCGGCGTGGGCGATCACGAGCTTGCCGTCGTCGAGAACGTAGTGACTCACAAGCCCGTCGATGAATTCCGCCGCCACGCGCGAGAATGCTCGGTAGTGCTGCTCATACGCCGAGAACTGTTCGAGAGAATCGGCCAGTCCGTGCGTGATCTGGACGTTCTTGCCCCAGATCGCCCGCATGAACTTGACGTCGTGGTTGCCGGGCACGCAGAGGGCGGTCCCCGCCTGGACGCTGTCCATGACCAGACGCACCACGTCCGGGATGCGGGGGCCGCGGTCCACGAGGTCCCCGACGAAGACGAGCTTACGGCCTTCGGGATGCGACCAGGCGCCGGCCGGCCCGGTGTGGGCGTAACCGAGATTTCCCAGCAGGGCCTCCAGTTCGTCGCAGCAGCCGTGAACGTCCCCGATGATGTCGAACGGCCCGTGTTCGTCTCGCCTATCATTCCAGAGCGGCATTCGCTCGACGACGGCGGCCTCCACCTCCTCGGAGTTCTCCATCACGTAGACGTACCGGAAGCCTTCGCGCTTGAGTCCTCTCAGCGATCGATGTAGTTGAGACTTCTGATTGCGGATCACGTGAGGACCGAAGTCCCGATCCGTCCGTCCGGCGTTGCGATCCTGGCAGATACGCTCGGGCATGTCGAGGACGACAGCAACCGGCAGGCAGTGGTACTGGCGGGCCAGCTCCACCAGGGGCTTGCGGGCCTCGGGCTGGACGTTCGTAGCGTCGATTACCGTGAGCCGACCGAGGGCCAGACGCTTGCCGGCGATGAACCGAAGCACCTCGAAAGCCTCTTTCGTGACCGTCTGATCGTTCTCGTCGTCCGATACCAATCCCCGGCAGGTATCGGACGAGATGACCTCGGTCGGCTTGAAATGCCGGCGCGCGAACGTGCTCTTGGCCGACCCGCTGGGACCGATCAAAACGACAAGGCTGAGCCTGGGGATCTTGATGTTCATGATGGACGTCGATTTTGAGGAACGGGGCTGACGCAACGGAACCCCAGGCAACGCCCGCGGGCCAACGGGGGGCGCCCTCGGCGGAATGAGCTTCGACAGAGATCGGTCGGGCCGACCCAACTACCACCTCGTTCGCTTCGCACGTTGCCCGGCATGCGATTCACCGGGTTCGGCCAGGATGCCTCGGGCGTCGTGTAAAATAAGGGGTTGTACCAGTCACGACACCATTGCCATACATTGCCCGCCATGTGGTGAAGCCCAAACGGAGACATCCCTAACGATTCATTTACGGCCGCCATCGGCAGCGTTCCGGCTCGATACGTGACCCCCCTGCGATGCTGGCCATATCGCATCCGGTCCCGCGATGGAAGATCATCCCCCCAGGGGAACACTCGGTAACTGTTTCCTCGGGCGGCATACTCCCACTGGGCCTCACTCGGTAACCGACACTCGGAATCACCATTATCCCGGTAGTTCCGCCAATCCTGAGCATTGGCCCAGAGTGAGTAAGCGTTCGCCCCGAACCACGAGACGAGTATCATCGGCCACATTTCGGAACCGGACGTCGGTCGCCACTCATTATCTTCCTGCACGATGAGCATATGCTGAATTCGGTCGTCGCCAGGATGAAGAATGAACCACTCACGGAGAGTTTCGGGGGAGACCTCGCCGATTGAGTTCAGGAATCGGCAATAGGCCGTGGTGGATACGGGCTCGGCGTCGATCAGGAAGGAGTCGATCTCGGCAAGATGACGGGGCCGCTCGTCGGCGGGCGCATCGGGCGAGTCGCGGCCGATCTCGACGCTCGCCGAGGGGAGCAGCAGGCATCGCATCCCGTCGCTCCTCCTGCGGTACTGTCGAATTGTCGCCTTGGTTTCCAATGGATCAAAGATCGCCTGTGGGGTGTTTTCGTGACCGTTCCAGCGACCGTTCAACTGCGTGAATGGTACAGCGGAAATCGACGGTGGATGTTCAATTCTCTTCCGCCGACCCTTCTTTTCGGGCCTCCCCGTCCCCTGGACGAGATAGGCGAGTTCGGCCAGGTCCGACAGCCGGAAGCCTTGACGTGTGAACACCGACTTGAAGACGGGTTCCGGGGTTTCGTTCGGCCTGGGCAGCGTAACGTCGAATGTCTCCTCGACCTCCATGAAGAGTTCGACGAGATCGAGGCTATCACAGTGCAAATCTTCGATGATTCGGTCGCTCGGCGAGATCCTCTTGCGGTCGATCCCCAGTTGCTTGGAAGCGATGTCGCAGACCTTTCGCTCCACTTCGTCGAGTTTTAGCCGTGCTTCAGCAACCATAACTTCAACTCCTCGTCATTCCGAGCGGCCGAACACCCCCATCTGCGTGGGTGGCCCCAAAACCTCATCCACCGGCCCGATCGCCAGGAATCGTACCGAGTAGCCGTGTCGTTCGGCGACCCCTTCGGCCCAGGTATGGAACTCGGCGCGGGTCCACTCGAATCGGTGATCGGCGTGGCGCAGCCTCTCCGCGCCCACGTTCTCCCAGGTGACGTTGTACTCACGGTTCGGGGTGGTCAGGATCACCGTGCCGGGGCGGGCGAATTCGAAGAGCGCCCGCTCGAATGCCGAGAGTCGGAAGGGGTCGAGATGTTCGATCACTTCGACCACGGCGGCGGCATCGAAGCCTTCCAGCCGCCGGTCCCGATAGATCAGCGACCCGTGCAGCAGCTTGATCCGTGCTGCCTGCCGCTCGGGGAGCCGGTCGAGCTTGAGCCGATCACGGGCCGTCTCCAGCGAGCGGATCGACACGTCCATGCCGACGATCTCCTCGAACTGCCGATCCTTGAGCAGTTCCCGGAGCAATTTGCCCTCGCCGCAGCCGAGGTCGAGCACCCGCCTGGCCCCGCACGATCGCAGCGACGCCAGGACGGCCCCGATGCGTTGCTCATGCAGGCTGATGGGACGTTCCAGCACTTCCTCGGCATGATCTCCCGGAGTTTTCCCGTCGAGTTCCGTTTCGGCCGGTTCCTCCTCGCTCATGAGGCGGTCGATTGCCTGGCGGAAGAGACTGGGCCGGAACTTCAGGTAACGCCGAGTGATTTCTTCACGCTCGGGGTGAATCGCAAGCCAGCCGCTCCCCTTGGCCAGCAGCTTCTCAAGCTCATCGTCGCCGACGAAGTAGTGCTTGGCATTGTCGAAGACCGGGACCAGCACATAGAGATGGGTCAGCAGTTCCGAGAGCCTTGACTCCTTGCGGATCGTGACGGAGTAGTAGGGACTCTCGCCCCACTCCGGGAATCGCTCGTCGAGCGTGTGCCGTACGGCCTCGACCGTATAGCCCAGGGGTTCGAAAACGGCTCGCAAGAAGCCCTCGCCCCCCCGCACGGGGGGCACCTCTAGGCTTGC
>CALKTZ010000260.1 GCA_937997355.1 uncultured Planctomycetales bacterium
ACTGATCGGCGGAGATGACCTCGCCGCCGGCCTTGGTGCCGAGCGCCCACCAGGTGCGCTGGGCGATGGTGCTCTTGATGAACTTCACGCTGCCGTCGGCGAAGGTCGCGTTGACGCCGCCGGGGTGGTTGCTGGAGGCCGGGAGAGAGATGCTCGCGTTGTCGCTATTGTTGGGGCCGCCGCGGGGACGGCAGGTGTTGAAGGAGGGGTTGGGGGTCTGGACGACGTTGAACAGCGAGCCTTCCGAGAAGGAGCCCCAGCGATAGCCGCGATGGCTGGTGACCATGACCGAGGCCGGGTTGGCCCACTCGGCGGCGCAGCCGCTGATGGCCAGTTGAACGTTGGCGATGGTGGTCGCATTGGCCTGGACGTCGTCGACGTACGACGAGGCCAGGGAGCCGTCGTTGTTGGTGGTGATGCCGTTGCCGCGATACTTGCTCCCCGGAGACCCGGTGCCGATGCCGCGGGTGGGCTCGTTCCCCTTCCCGTCGCCCACCAGGGCCTCGGAGAAGAGCACGGTGTTCGAGGTGCCGTCGGTCGTGCCGTTGATGCCGTAGGCCAGCCAGATCGCGAACAATCCGGTGCTGCCGTTGCCGTCCTGGTCGTACGACTCCTCGCCGAGCGAGGTCGTGGGGCCGTTGGGCCATTCGGTCGTCGTGCCGTAGCAGGCGTGGTAGCTGTTAATGTTGATGACGCCGACGTTGCCGTCCGACGGGCACATGTAGGCCGCGATTTTCGTCGAGAACAGCGAGCTGTTCATCGGATTCGCGGTGGCGTCGTGATTCTCTTCCGCGAAATAGAAATTGATGCCGTTGAAGAGAGGCCCCTGCTCGATGAAGGGGAGCATGGCGGCGAGGGCGCTCCAGCCGCGATAATCCGCATACGACGGGGGGATGATGCTGTCGGACCGATTATTCTTCGATCCCCCCATCGGGAAGACGTTGTTCGCATCGTGGTAGTTATGGCACGCCAGGCCGATCTGCTTGAGATTGTTGGTGCATTGGATGCGCCGGGCCGCCTCACGCGCCGACTGCACGGCGGGGAGGAGCAGCGCGATTAGCACCGCGATGATCGCGATGACGACGAGCAGCTCGATCAGGGTAAACCCTGGGCGACGATGGATTCTCATGAGGACTCCAACTCGGTATGGGAGACATCGGGAAAGGACGAAAACATTGAGATGAAAAGGGGAAACCGAAACTTCGAGATCGATCGGCAAGTTGGCCCTCGCCGGCCGGTCATCAGCGAGCGGAGCGCGACCGAGACGGCTTGGCTTTCGTCTTCCGTGGGCCGTAGGAGTCGTCCGCGAACGGCGATCCCGGCGGGACCGGGGGCGGGTCTCCGACCATGCCGGGGCCGGGGCCCGCGGAACCGGAGCCGCATCCGCTCTCGATGCTCAGGATCGCCATGGTGAGCAAGAGGCCGAGGGCGAGGCCGCCGACGCGGAGAAGGCGAATCGGGCTCATTTCGACACACCGTGTTGGACAGTTGAATTCGGGTTCGATGCGGTTTCGCGGCATGCCGCCCCGGCGGTGATGCGGTTGGTGTCCGCTTCCTCGCCAATCCTTTGATGAGATGGATGATCGTCACGAGGCGGACGGCACCGTCCGGACCCATGCGAAATGCGCAAGGATACGGAATATTTGTCTACGTGTGAAATGCACGTGAGCATATGAATTGAATTCTGATCAGCCCTGTCGCACCTCGCATGCAGATCGAAGTATAGCCGTGCAAAATGGGCGCGGTCAAGCTGTCAGATGAAAAATTTCGTCCTTCAAACTTAGGAGATAGGATTTGCCGAGTTGGATCGCTCCGGGATGCCGGTCCATCGGATGCCGTCGTCGTCTTTTTGTTGAGCGGACTTGTGCCGCGACCCAGAGGAATTGGCCTGGCCGACGCGATGGACGCATGAAGAATCGGCGGGGCAATTTCGAGGCGAGGGAGGCGAGATCGACCTGAGAGAGGGGGCCGATCCCCGGCCAGACGCGCGGCGGGCTGTCGGGGTGGAAACGCGAAGAAGCAGTGATGCGGCCTGAGGGTGAGAAGAAGTAGGTGTGGCATGAGGGTGAGCGGAGCCGTCGCGGGCGCTTCCAGGAGGATTCGGAAGTGCCCCGCGACGATCGATTGACACGGGCAAGATCCCCGCGATCGCCGGGATCTTGCCTCGAGGTGAACGGCTCAGTACTGATCGGCGGAGATGACCTCGCCGCCGGCCTTGGTGCCGAGCGCCCACCAGGTATTCCGGGCCACGGTCGACTTGAAGAATTTCACGCTGCCGTCCGCCATCGACGCGTTGACTCCGCCGGGGTGCGAGCTGGAGGCCGGCAGGGAGATGGAGCTGTTGTCGCTGTTATTCATCGTGTCGGTGCCGTTGGGGCGGCAGACGTTGAACGCGGGGTTCGGCGTCTGGATGACGTTGAACAGGGAGCCTTCCGAGAGCGAAGACCAGCGATAGCCCCGGTGGCTCGTGATCTGGATGGACCCGGGATTGGCGAACTCGGCGGCGCAGGCCGCGATGCCGGCCTCGACGCCGGCGAGCGAGGCCGGGTTCTGGGCGTCGTCGACATAATAGATGTCGTTCGCGGGGACGACCACGCCGTTGCCGCGGTACTTGCTGCCGGGGGAGCCGGTGCCGATGCCCCGGTTCCCGGCCGGCTCATTCCCCTTGCCGTCGCCCGCGAGCGCCTCCGCGAACAGGAGCGTGTTCGAGGTGCCGTCGCTGACGTGGCCGATCCCGTAGGCGAGCCAGATCGCGAAGGCCCCCGTGCTGCCCCTGCCGTTGGACCTGAACGTTTCTTCATCCAAGCCTCCGCCGGCCGGAGGGCCGGAGGGCCAGTTCGTCGTCGTCCCGAAGCAGGCGTGATAGCTGTTGATGTTCTGCTTGCCCACATTCGGGTCGGACGGGCACAGGTAGGACCCGATCACCGTGGAGACGATCGTGCTGTTCGCCGGGTGGGACTGGGCGTCGCCCCATTCGTCGGCGAAGTTGAAGTTGATGTTGTTGTAGAGCGGGGATTGGTCGATGTAGGCCAGGGTCGAGCCCAGCGCGCCCCAGCCGCGCCAGGTCGCGTACCGCAGGAGGCCGGGTGTCTTCGATCGGTCGTTCTTCGTGCCCCCCATCGGGAACACGTTATTGGCATCGTGATAGGTGTGGCACGCCAGGGCGATCTGCTTGAGGTTGTTGGTGCACTGGATCCGTCGGGCCGCCTCGCGGGCCGACTGCACCGCCGGCAAGAGCAGGGCGATGAGGACGGCGATGATGGCGATGACGACCAAGAGCTCGATCAGCGTGAAGGCATGACGCGTTCGGATACTCATATAAACTCCTGAGGAACGATGGAGATACCGATCGACCCGGGGCCGATCGTGCGGGATGAGAGATTGAAGACGACTTCGGGGCAAACGTTTGGCGCGATCAATGTTCCCGGCGCACTCGGGCGGATTTGCCCTTCCCCTTGCGGGAGGAGCCATCCACATCATCCGACGACGGCGTTCCCGGAGGAGCCGGCGGCGGATCCTTGATCATCTGGCCGGGAGGGGTCGCTCCCGGTTCGCAGCCGCTTTCGAAGCCGACGATTGCGAGCAACAGAACGGCAGCGAACGCCGTTCCGGCGGCACGAAGGAGCGAGATCATAGCAATCGACTCTGAAGGTTTGAGGTGCGTTTCACTCAACGATCGAAGAAAGTTCCCGCCCGATCATCGCGCAAATTGCAATTCTCCCCGGCGAGCAACCCTGCCGCCGGGGAGCGCGTTCCGTGCATGAAAACCGTGCGCAAACCACGACCGCCCTGAATGTCTAAGTGTTCCCTCGGCCTAGACCGGCCATCGGTGTCCTAATCACTTAGTAATTAAGATATGGACACATTCAGTATTTTAGACAATAGCGAGACGTATTCCCTGGGTCAAGAAGTGGCGGCGCATGAAATATCAGATGAATGACGCGTGAAGGACGGGCCTTTACTGCGTGAACGCGGGAGCATCGAGATACTCGCGGAACCAGAGCTCGAGCATGAGCAAGGCCCAGAGACGCGGGGCATGCTCCCGGCGCCCCTCGGAATGCTCGGCGAGGAGCGATCGGATCGCCCCGGCCCGGAACAGGCCGCGGCCCGTGGAGACGGGATCGAGGAGGATGGCGTGGAGCTCATCCTTGAGATCTTCTCGGAACCAGCGGCCGATCGGCACGCCGAATCCCATCTTCTTGCGGCGGAGGATTGCGGGGGGGAGGAGGTCGGCAAACGCCTCCTTCAGCGCGATCTTGGAGCGGCCCCGGGGCGGGTCCAGCTTGCGACTCGCCGGGAGCGACGCGGCAAGCTCCACGACCCGATGGTCCAGGAACGGCCCTCGGCATTCCAGGCTGTGCGCCATGCTCGCCAGGTCGACCTTCACGAGCAGGTCGCCGGGGAGATAGGTGAGGATGTCCGCGACCATCGCGCGCGTGACCGGATCTCGTCCCCGGGCGAGATCCATGGTGCCGGCGATCCAGCTTCCGGGGTCGGCCTGGGCGGGATCGTCGAGGGCGGAGCTGATCGAGCCGAGCCGGTCGA
>CALKTZ010000261.1 GCA_937997355.1 uncultured Planctomycetales bacterium
AGCGCGCCGTGGTCGTGGTGCCTCGGCTCGTGGTGGACCGAGACGGCCTTCACCTCGGCCATGGCCACCATCGGGAGGAACCGGACGAAGAGGAGGAACAGGGTCAGGAACAGGCCGAAGCTGCCGACGAAGGTGAGGACGTCGACGAAGGTCGGCGAGAAATACCCCCAGCTCGACGGCAGGAAGTCGCGGCTGAGCGAGGTCACCGTGATGACGAACCGCTCGAACCACATCCCGACGTTCACGAGCAGGACGATCGGCATCATGATCCAGACGTTCCGGCGGCACCGCCTCGACCAGAAGACCTGGGGGGCCAGCACGTTGCAGGTGATCATCGACCAGTAGGCCCAGTAGTAGGGGCCGAACGCCCGGTTCAGGAAGGCGAACCGCTCGAAGCCGTTGCCGCTGTACCAGGCGGTGAAAAACTCGACGCCGTACGCGTAGCCGACCATGCAGCCGGTCGCCAGGATGACCTTGTTCATCACCTCGATGTGGTCCATCGTCACCAGCTCCTTGAGGCCGAAGAGCCGGCGGGCCGGGACCATCAGGGTGACCACCATCGCGAAGCCGCTGAAGATCGCCCCGGCGACGAAGTACGGCGGGAAGATCGTGGTGTGCCAGCCGGGGATTACCGCCGTGGCGAAGGCGAAGCTAACGACCACGTGGACCGAGAGGACCAGCGGCGTCGCCAGGCCCGCGAGCAGCAGATAGGCCTTCTCATAGCGGTGCCAGTGCCGGGCCGAGCCGCGCCAGCCCATGGCGAGCAGGCCGTAGATCATGCGGGGGAACTTCTTCAGCCCCCGGTCGCGGAGCGTGGCCAGGTCGGGGATCATCCCCATGTACCAGAAGAGGATCGACACCGAGGCATAGGTGCTGATCGCGAAGACGTCCCACAGGAGCGGGCTGCGGAAGTTCGGCCACATATTCATCTGGTTCGGATAGGGGAGGAGCCAGTAGACCGCCCAGATCCGGCCGACGTGGACCGCCGGGAAGATCCCCGCGCAGCAGACGGCGAAGATCGTCATCGCCTCGGCGAACCGGTTGATGCTCGTCCGCCAGTTCTGCCGGAAGAGGAAGAGGACCGCCGAGATCAGGGTGCCGGCGTGGCCGATACCGATCCAGAACACGAAGTTGGTGATGTCCCAGGCCCAGCCGATGGGGACGTTGTTCCCCCACACGCCGACCCCCGTCGCCACGAGGTAGCCGATCATCCCGAACATCATCAGCGTGAGGGAGGTCGTGAAGGCGAAGGCGATGTACCAGGCCCGGGGGGGCCTGGGCCGCTCGACGATCCGGCAGACCGTCTCGGTGATGGTGCTCAGCGGCGATTCGACGGCCGCGTCGTGGTTCAGGCCGGGGGAGTTTACCAAGTCGCCCCTGCCGACATGCTCAAGCGCTGTGTCCATGGGTGGCCTCGGTCCTGGTCTCGGTCGTGGGTTCGGTCAAATCGGGATGGGGGTTGCGAATCCGCGCCAGGTGGGCCGTGCGCGGCTTGACGTTGAGCTCATCGAGCAGGGTGTAGGACCGCGGGTTGGCGTGGTCCCTGGCCACCTGGCTCTCTCGGCGGTTCAGGTCGCCGAAGACGATCGCCTTCGAGGGGCATGCCTGAGCACATGCCGGGGTGATCTCCTCCAGGCCGACCTCTCGGTTCTCGTTCTTGGCCTGGATCTTCACCGCCTGGATCCGGTGGGTGCAGTAGGTGCACTTCTCCATCACGCCGCGAGAGCGGACGGTGACCTCGGGGTTGTAGACGAGCTTCTGGATCTCGTTGTTGGCCTGTTCGAGCCCCTTGTGGTAGTTGAAGAAGTTGAACCGGCGGACCTTGAAGGGGCAGTTGTTCGAGCAGTACCGGGTGCCGACGCAACGGTTGTAGACCATCGCGTTGAGCCCGTCGTTGTCGTGCATCGTCGCGGCGACCGGGCAGACCTGCTCGCAAGGGGCGTTCTCGCACTGGACGCAGGCGACCGGCTGATGCGCCACCTCGGGATCTTCGGGGGACCCCTTGAAGTAGCGGTCGATCCGCAGCCAGTGCATCTCGCGGCCCATCAGGACCTGCTCCTTGCCGACCACCGGGATGTTGTTCTCCGACTGGCAGGCCACGACGCAGGCGTTGCAGCCGACGCACTTCGACATGTCGATCGCCATCCCCCAGCGATGGGCATCGTTGCTCGGGGGAGGGTCGAACAGCGGCAACTCGGGGACGCCGTGCCCGTGCCCCTTGGCGAATTCCGGGTGCTGGGCGAATTCCGCGGCCGTCCCCTCGCGGACCAGTTCCTTGAGCCGGTGCTCGCGCTCGGCCGTGCCGAGGGGGTCGATCGTGTGGTGATCCTGGGTCGTCGCCAGGGGGTAGATCCCTTCGAGCGGCTCGACCTTCACCCCCGAGACGAAATCCATCCCCTCGATGGCCCGCAACGCATAGGCATTGAAGCCGACCGGCTCGATGCCTTCGGTCGTCTTGCCCCCCACCGCACCGGCCGACGTCCGGCCGTAGCCGAGCGCCAGGGCGACGGACCCCTCGGCCTGGCCGGGGAGGACGTTCGCCGCCGCGATCAGGGCCTTGCCGCCGACGGTGAGCCGGATCTTCCGGCCGTCGGTGATCCCGTACTTCGCGGCGGTCGACGGGCCGAAGAGCGCGGGGTTGTCCCAGGTGACCTTGGTGATGTAGTCGGGCAGTTCCTGGAGCCATCCGTTGTTGGCGAACCGGCCGTCGTGGAGCTTGGGATCGGCCGTGAAGACCAGCTCCAGCCCTTCCGAGGCGCCCGTCTTTTCCGACTTCGGCGTCGACTTCGCGGCCGCAAGCTCGGGCTTCACGATCTCGAAGGCCGATCCCGGCAAGAAGCCGCCGTCGAGGGCGGATCGCCATCGGGCTTCGGCATCCCCTTCCCCCTTGATCCCCTTGGCGACCCGGTCGAAGGCGGCCCGGACGATCTTCTGTCCGTCGGCCGCTTCCTCGCCGAGCAGGAGGGCCAGCAGTTCCAGGGGAGACTTCCCGCCGTGGAGCGGCGCGATCAACGGCTGGGCAACGGTGTAGGTCCCGTCGAACGACCGGGCGTCTCCCCAGGTTTCCAGGTAGTGCGCCCGGGGGACGTGCCAGTTGCAGAGCCGGGAGGTTTCGTCCTCGTAGAGGGCCAGGTGGACCGACTTCTTGGTCTTCTCGATCAGGCGGTCGAACTTGAGGTTGGCCGGGGCGTCGTAGGCGGGGTTGCCGCCCAGGATCAGCAGCGTATCCACGCCCCCCTTCTCCAGCTCACCGGCGAGCCTGGCGATCGCCTCGCGGTGACTGGGGCGATCGGGGTTCGGCTCGGCCGAGTAGGTGACGGTCGTCCCCGCGTTGCCGAGCAGGGCGTTGAGCCGATGCGCGATGACGTGGACCTCGGCCGGCTGCCTCGGCCCGACGGCGACGATCCCCTTCCCCTTGTGCTCGACCAGGTCGCCGGCCAGCACCTTGAGGAACTTCGCCTCGGGCGATTCCTGGTGAGACGCCGAATCGGGATGCGCTTCCGCCTTGGTCCCGCCGGCCAGGAGCCCGCGAACCTCGGCTTCGAGGGCCGAAGCAAACTCACCGATGCGATCCGAGCGGATCGGCAAGCGATGGTCGGCCATGGCCCCGGTCTGCGAGAAGACCGATTCCACCGCGTAGAGCCGGTTCATCGGCCCGTCCTCGGGGCGACGGCGGGCAGCGAACTCGCGGGCGTATCGCACGGCGGAGGGATGCGCCGTGAGGATTTCTTCGTCGAGGCAGGCGATCACGTCGGCCTTCTCCACGTTCAGATGAACCCGGAGCGGCTTGCCGAAGGCGAGGGTGGTGCCGGCCCGTTCGGCGTCGCGGGAAACCGGCTCGTACTCGTACCAGGCGGCCTGCGGATAGGCGGCGAGGAACCGGCCCCGGAGGTCGGCGAGGGCCTCGGACGAAGAGGCTTCCGCCAGGATTCGGAACGTCTTGCCTTGCGACTTCTTGAGGTCGTCGGCGAGGGTCCGGGCGAAGGCGGCGAAGTCGTCCCAGGTTTGATGGTTCTTGCGGCCCCCGTCGAACCGGGCGACGCTCCGGCTCCGGTCGGGGTCATAGAGTTCGAGGACGCTCGCCAGCGAGGCGGGGAGCGAGCCGCCGCGATTCAGGGGGTGATCCGGGTTGCCGTCGATCTTGATCGGGCGGCCGTCATAGCTGGTGGCGATCAGCCCCTGGGCGTAGCCGCCGAGGTCCATCGCGGTGGCGTAGAGCTTGGGGGTGCCGGGGGTCTGGCCGGGGATGTTGAGGCTCAGCGGGATGAGCTTCTCCTCGCGGGCCGAGCAGCCGGCGGCGCCGGCCAATGCGACCGAGGCCCCCATCACCTGGAGGAATCGGCGGCGGCTGGGTCCTTCGGGAGCGGAGTCGACTTCCGGCATGAATTCGGGCCGGGTTGCCTCCTGCCATTCGGGAGACCCCGCCAGGTCCGCCAGGCTGCGCCAGTAGCCGGCATCGGCTTTGGCCGGAGATGGGTTGGGTGTCAACGATGGCATGTCGTGCAATCCGTCGAAGGGTTCAGGTTATAGAGCTTGCGGAGCTTCTGGCCGAGCTCGGTCCGGTCCTCGGTGGGCTTCCAGTCCATCACCGTCACCAGCTCCTTGGGCCGGAGGTGCGGCTCGGGATTGCGGTGGCAGTCGATGCACCAGCCCATCGTCAGGTCGGAGACCTGCGAGACGGTCTCCATCTTGTCGATCCGGCCGTGGCACTCGACGCATCCGACGCCTCGGCTCACGTGGGCGCCGTGGTTGAAGTAGGCGAAGTCGGCGACCTTGTGCACCCGGACCCACTCGATCGGGTCGCCGCCTGCGAAGCTCGACCGCACCGGCTGGAGCGAATCCCGCTTCGTGGCGATCGACTTGTGGCAGGCCATGCAGGTCTCGGCCGCCGGGATCGACGCATACGCCGTCTTCTCGACCCCCACGTGGCAGTACCGGCAATCCAGCCCCAGCTTGCCCACGTGCAGGGCATGGCTGTAGGGGACCGGCTGCTTGGGCTCATAACCCACGGTCATCGTCTTGGGGGAGGTGCTGTAATACAGCATCCCGATCCCGTAGACCGGCGCCGCGGCCACCGCGGGGAGCACCACGAAGAGCCAGGCCCGGTTGAACCAGCGTGGGAACAGAAATTTCGATCCACCTGCAACTTGCATGAGATTCAGAACCACTCGTTTCGTTCGTTGACGTTGACGGTCGCCTCGAAAATCAATCCGTTTCGGTTTCGCCGAGAGGCCGCGCGTACCGCGATCGCGGCGGAATTCGCTCCACCTTGTCAGATCAGCTCATCTTGATCGGCCGCCCGCGTTTCGAGGGAGATCCGAGTCCGCTCAGGGGGCCATCTTCTTCAGCTTTCGTTGGAGGGAACGGCGATGAAGGCCGAGCCGTCTCGCCGCCTCGGAGACATTGCCCCCGCAATCGGCCAGGACCCGCTGGATGTGCTCCCATTCCGCCCTCGCCAGCGAGGGGGCCTCCACAACCTCGTCCGACGCCTCGGGCTCGACGCCCGGTTCGTCGATCGAGAAGGCCGCGAGCACATCATCGGCATCCGCCGGCTTCGACACGAAGTTGACCGCCCCCAATCTCATCGCCTCGACAGCCGTGGCGATGCTGCCGAATCCGGTGAGTACCACAACCTTGATGTCCGGATCGTTGATCCGGAGGTCGCGAAGCAAGGTCATCCCGGAGGGGCCGGGCATCTTCAGGTCAATCACCGCCAGGTCGACTTTCCGCGACTCGACGATTTCCATCGCCTCGACGGCGTCGGCCGCCGTCAAGACATCGAACCCGCGATCTTCCAGCGCCAACGCCAGGCGTTCCCGGAAGATGTCGCTGTCATCGACCAGCAGGATGGATTGCCCCGCAATGGCCCGCGGATCTTTGGTCATCGTCGATTGCGAGCCGTCGACCGGCTCTCCGAATCTCTCCATCTCTTCTTGCCAAGTCACCTCAACGGTTTTCATCGCACTATCGGAAATTTGGTCCGGTCGTCACAGTTTTTCGAGCTTTGCTTCATCAAGTAAGAGGGGTTTGCGCCGGGCTGGAACGATCCCCTCGCCCGACGCCAGTATCATACCGCACAACCGGGTGTCCGGACATTGGGGCAAATTGTCGCAGGTGCGCACGGGGAGATGTCGCACCCCGCGACAAGCCGCGCAGCCCTTTGAGATTTCATCGGTTACGACGCATCGAGCCGCCCTCGACGGATCAACCCGCCCTCGGTTGCACGGCCCAGAACGACGCCGGGGTCCGCCGTCGCGCGAAGCCTTTTCAAGACTCGACGTGGGGATTCCGCCACATTTTTCGGAATCGTTGAAAAGTCCGGCACCGCTCCGGGCACTATAGAGCGATTCACGGTCGATTGGCGCATGACCTTAACCCGACCGGGGCCGAAGCGAAAACGGGACTGGCTCGCCGGTACTCCGCGTGCCTGTCCCATTTTTCGCGG
>CALKTZ010000262.1 GCA_937997355.1 uncultured Planctomycetales bacterium
GGAAATCGGTCGTGTTTTGCAGGGTGACGGTCAGGTCGCTGTCCGGCAGCGGGATCGACTTGCCCGTCTGCCCTTCGAGGTTCCAGTCGTGCGATCGGATCTTCCCCGCCTTGTCGGCGGAACGGAATCGCGCCACGCCGTCGGCCCCTCCCTCCATCGGGGGCTTGAGGAAGTCTTCGATCAGTTCCGGCCGGTCGACGTAGGAGAATGCGATCAGGGCGGGCATCTCATTGGGGTCTTTCATCACCCGGTAAAACCGCCGCTCCAGCTCGAACCAGGCGTCGTGGCTGTCGCCGAATGCACTCATCGCCCGGGGCATGCCGGGACCCTTGAACTGCACGTCGATCTTGGCCATCGGCGCTCCGGAGGGATCGGCCACGTGGGCCTCGCCGGGGGCCGACGCCGGGAGATGCGACTTCACCACGAACTTGAAGGGGTCGTTGGGCTGGCTGAGGACTTCCTGGGTCTGGTCGGATCCGGCATTGCCGAGGGTCACCGCCGAGAGAATTTTCTCGAAGAAGGATCGAGGCCGGGCCTTCCCCGGCCCCCATTCGAAGGAGCCGGGGCGAAACGGCAGATCATACTGACGCTTCCGCTCCCGGGTGTGCGGGTCCAGTTCCCAGAGCCGAATCACCGGGTAGTCGGTCCGGACCAGTTCGCTCCGGGTTTCCCCCTCGGTCATGCCGACCTGCCCCTCGTCGGCCGTCTTGAGGCTCCAGTACGACCCGGCCAGCAGGACCAACAGCCCCAGGTGGGTGATCACGAATCCGGTCTGCCGACGCTTCCAGGGATAGCGGATCAGGGCCGCGCAGAGGATGTTGATCCCTAAAAACGCCAGCAAGATCGCGAAGCCGGCGCTCCGGTAGATGTATTCCTGCGAGGCCGCCATGCCGTAAAATGACTCGAAGAATGTGGCATAGGCGAGCACGGCCGCCAGCGCGGAGATGCTGATCACCGCCAGCTTGAGCGAGGCCAGGAAACGATAGATCGCGTCGATCCCTCGCAAGAAACGCTCCGCGAGCGAAGGGGGAGACGATGCCGGGAGATTCGAAGGTCGACCGGCGGGATGCGCCGGCTTGGTCGCCATGGCCATGATTTCGCACCTACCCGGGGGGGAAGCGTCCGGTTCGCCAAAAAGGGAACCTGGGGCGGGAATTTCGTCTGTCTTGAAGTCAAATTTGGAGGTCAGTTCATTCTATCCGGCAAGCGGGCCGACGACCAGACTTCCGGATCATCCATCGGACGTTCCGAAAAACTCAAGGGGCGGAAGCAAGCGTGGCAGCGGACACACGTTGCATCGAGCCGGCGCGCGGCGGAAGCCAGCGCCAGCCGATCCCCGGATCGGGCGCTTTGCGCCAGGGCCAGGGCCGATCGCCTCATCTCGGCCGACGAGGCCCGCCAAACATCCCGATCCCGACCGGGATCGAAATCCTCGATCGCGATCGCGGTCGATGCGGCCAAGGTCGCCACCTCACCGGCTCGATCATGATCGAAAGAATCCGCGTTTCCCGAAGCCAGGCGAGACAGGATGCTCTCAAGTCCTTCACTGTTTTGCTTTTGCGGCCGGAATGGCCCCATCACTTCTCGGATCGGCCGCATCGGATCTCGACGCGAGAGGAGGGACTCCGTCAACGATCTCAAGCCATTCAGGGCGGTGAAGGTCAGGCAGAGAATCAGCGCCAGCGAGAGCCCATTCCGGGCGAGCCGCTGCCGAAGCAGGGTCCGGCCTCGCTCCAGCCTTCTCGACATCGAGCCGGTCGGCCAGCCAAGTTGCCGGGCCGCTTCCTCGTTGGACTTCCCCTCCAGATAGCAGAGGACGACCGGCACCCGGTATTTTTCCGGCAGTTGATCAAGGGCGTCACGAACGGCTCGCCGGAGATCCCCCTGTTCGGCCTGATCGGCCGGGTCAAACCGGAGTTGATCCCCGAACATTTCGCAGGTTTGGCATCCCGAATCGTCGGCAGCATAGGCCCCGATCGATCGTTCGTAGACGTGCCGGCGCGCAACACCGACGCGTGCATGCAAAGCCAGGCGACGGGCCACGTCGCGCAGCCAGCCTTCGACCGATTCCTGCCAGGGGATGCGAGGGGCCTTTTGCGCCAGGACGAGGAACGTGGACTGAAAGACGTCCTCGACGTCGTGCTCATTCCGGAGAAAGCGCCGGCAGACCGCGAGCACGGCCGGACCGTGGCGACGGACCAATACCACGAACGCGTCTTCTTCGCGAAGACGGACGAATCGTTCGAGCAAGGTTGCGTCGTTCGGGTACTCGGCCATCAAAACCCTCGGCTGCCCGCTAGGGAAATTTATGTCCCCACGATTCATTATGCCGAGAATTGCGATTCCAAATGCAAAATTTTTCGACGCGCGGAGGATTGGTTGAAACGGGAGGAAGGAAACCCCTCCGGACGCGAGAGGAGGGGATGGGAAACCCACAACAGCAATTCGTTTTAGGGAATGGCTCAGCCCATCTTCAGGAGTCGATTCATCCGTTTGACCACGTCCTTCATCTCGTCGAGATTGCCCAGGCCCACCTCGGCGGTAATCCACCCCTTGTATCCGACATCCGTGAGCGCCTGATGAACGGCCGCCCAGTCGATCTCCCCCTCGCCCAGCTTGTAATCGAACCGCTTGGGCTTGGCGTATTCCTTGATGTGAATCTTGAGGATGCGCTTGCCAAGCTCGCGAATCCACTCCTCGGGATAGCCGAACTCGACGACGTTGCCGACGTCGAAGTAGGCCCCCACCCAGGGGCTGTCGAATTCGTCGATGTAGCGGGCGAATTCGACGGGGCTGAGGAGGAACTTGTTCCAGACTTCCTCGATGGCGATCTTGATCCCGCTCTTCTCGGCGTCCGGGATCAGCTTGCGGATATTCTCCTGCGACCGCTTGTAGGCGTCTCGATACGAGACCTGCTTGTTCACGACCGCCGGGACGACGAGGACCGTGGTCCCGCCGTACGCCTTGCAGTCGAGGAACTCCTTGCGGATCGCCTCAAGCCCCCGCTCGACGACCTGGGGATTGGGGTCGGACAGGGTATCCTTCCAGTGCCGGGATCCGCTGACGCCGTGGATGACCAGCCCGGTCTTGTCGCGGGCCGCAAGCACCTCTTCCATGCTCAACTGGTTGGGGCTGATCATCTCAACCCCTTCGAAGCCGGCATCGCGGAGGAGCTGGAAGTTGGGGAAGATCGGTCCCTTGGTCGTCCCCAGCATGAACGCTTTCTTCCACGGCCCCGAGCCGGCCGGCTGAGGGGCGGCGGCATCGGCCGATGGGACGAGCGCGGCCCCGGCGAGAGCCGCGGCGGTGGATTGGAGGAACGTCCGGCGGTCGGGCATGGTCATCGCGTCAGGTCCTCTCTCGGGTTCTGGCGTCTGGAAAACGTCGATCGATCGGATGGATGATCAGGCGAGAATCTCGGCGAGCCTGGCTTCGAGGAGTTCGCCCACGACGGCCGGGTTGGCCTTGCCGCCGGTCTTCTTCATCACCTGACCGCGGAGGAATCCCTTCACGGCCTCGGGCTTCTTCTTGCCTTTCTTGAGGTCGTCGATCGCCTGGGGATTGGCCTCGATCGAGGAGGCCACCGCCTCGGCGATCGCGTCGCGATCGGAGACCATCTTGTAGCCTCCCATCTCGATGATGATCTCGGCCGGGTCGCCGGTCTCGATCATCCGGCCGAGCACCTCGCGCCCCTGGTTCGTGTTCAGTTCGCCCCGCTTGATCCGGTCGATCAGGTCGGCGAGCCCCTCGGGTTTGACCGGAAAATCGGCCAGCTCGATCTTCCTGTCCTTGATCGTCCGCAGGACATCCTGCTGGATCCAGTTGCTCGCCATCTTGGCCTCGCCGGTGGCCCCCGCGACGGCGTCGAAGTAGTCGGCCACGTCCTTGCCTTGCTCGACCAGGACGTTGGCATCGTACGGAGAGAGCCCGTACGACGACTCGAACCGCTGGCGGCGAGGGAACGGAAGCTCGCCGATCGAGGAGCGAATGCGTTCCAGCCAGGGCTCATCGACGACGACCGGGACGAGATCCGGCTCGGGGAAATAACGGTAGTCGGCGGCGGTCTCCTTCTCACGCTGAGGCTTGGTCACCATCTCGACGTCGTTCCAGCCCCGGGTGGTCTTGGGCGCGTCCTTGATCGTCTTGCCGGTTTCCCGCCATGCCTCGTACTGGCGCTCGATTTCGTATTCGAGCGCCTTCTCGACCGACCGGAAGCTGTTGAGATTCTTGATCTCGACGATCGGCGTGGCGATGGTCTCGCCGTCCTTCTTGATGTGCAGGTTGATGTTGGCGTCGCAGCGGAGCGAGCCTTCCTGCATCTCGCAGTCGGAGACTTCGAGGTAACGGAGGGTGAGGCGCAGCTCTTCGAGGCAGCCGCGCGCGTCGGCCGGGGACCGGATATCGGGCTCGGTGACGATTTCCATCAGGGGAATCCCCGCGCGATTCAGGTCGACCTCGGAGAATCCGCCCGAGCCGTGCGTGAGCTTGCCGGTGTCTTCTTCCAGGTGGATGCGCGTCAGCCGGCACTTGCCCCCGCCGCCGCCATCCTTGCGAACCGGGATCTCAAGGTGGCCCCCCTTCGAGAAGGGGAGATCGTACTGGCTGATCTGATAGTTCTTGGGGAGGTCGGGATAGTAGTAGTTCTTGCGGTCCCACTTGGTGAACGGGGTGATCTCGGCCCCGAAGGCCATCGCGGTCTTCAGCGAGAGGTCGAACGCCCGGCGGTTCATCACCGGCAAGGTCCCCGGCAGCCCCAACGAGACCGGATCGGTCTGCGTGTTGGGGGGGAGGCCGAACCGCGTTCCGCACCAGGAGAACATCTTGCTCTCGGTGAGAAGCTGGACGTGAATTTCCAGGCCGATGATGACTTCGTAGGGTTGATCCATGTTAGGTCGAGTCTTGGGTATGGTTGGGATTTCGTGTTTCGGCGGAAGATGGCTTAATCGACGGCGACGGGGATGGGGAAAAGCTCGTTTTGTTCCACGAATCCGGGGGGAATTCCTCCCGAGCCGCCGCGCTCGACCTGGTTCCAATCTCGGATCGACAACCGGACGGCAATTGGGCAAAGAGGGGCGGTCAGTTGATTTTTCGCGAGGTGATCCCAGATTTGCCCCCACATCTCAATGTTGCGAGAGTCCTCCGAAGTCTTTGATCACCAGAAAACCTGGATAACATCCCAATCAAATTGATCCGAAACAGGGTGCGGTATTCATCGAGCCGCCAGCCTTGTTCCCTGGCGAATTCGTCAATGGACTTGCCGATTCGTAACACGGTCGACCTCGAATCGGCCGCAGCCAATGCCAGGTCGGCCCGCGAGGCACCCAGTTTCGTGAACGACCTCTCGACCGCCATTATACCAATCTCGGCCGCTTCAGATGCCAGTCGGTGGCCCGTTCGAACACCCGGGCGGTCCGGAGGAGCCGTTCCTCGGCAAAGGCCGGCGCCAGGAGCTGGAGGCCGATCGGCAGGTTCGACTTCGTCAGGCCGCAGGGGATGCTCAGCCCCGGTATCCCGGCGAGGTTCGCAGTGATCGTGTAGATGTCCGAGAGGTACATGGCCAGCGGATTGGCCGTGCGCTCGCCGATCTTGAACGCGGGGGTCGGCGAGGTCGGCCCGATGAGGACATCCACCTCCTTGAAGGCGGCATCGAAATCGTCTCGGATCTTGCGGCGGACCTTGAGGGCCTGGTTGTAATACTGGTCGGCGTATCCGGCCGAGAGGGCGAACGTCCCCAGCATGATCCGCCGCTTGACCTCCGGGCCGAACCCCTCGGCGCGGCTGGCCATCATCATCCGGACCAGGGGGGGGAGATTCTCTTCCCCCGGATAGACAGGCGAGAAATCCTGGGCTCGGTGGCCGTAGATGGTCCCATCGTAGCGGGCCAGGTTGCTGGAGCATTCGGCGGGGGCCACGATGTAATAGGCCGGAACTCCGGACTTCGTGGTCGGGAGGGAGATTTCCTTGATCGTCGCCCCGGCCTTCTCGTAAATCCGGATCGCCTCGCGAGTCGCCGCTTCCACCTCGGGATCGAGCCCCTCGCCGAAGAACTCGCGGACCACCCCCACCCGGAGCGATTCCGGGGGGGTGTCGAGGCTGGCGAGGTAATCCGGAACCGGGCTATCGACGCTCGTTGAATCCCTCGAATAACGGCCGGAGATCACGCCGAGCATCAGGGCGGTGTCGGTCAGGTCGTGGGCGAATGGGCCGATCTGGTCGAGCGAGCTGGCGAAGGCGATCAGGCCGTAACGGCTGACCCGGCCGTAGGTCGGCTTGAGACCGACCACGCCGCAGACGGCGGCCGGCTGGCGGATCGAACCGCCGGTGTCGGTCCCGAGCGAGACCGGAGCCAGCTCGGCGGCGACCGCCGCGGCCGAGCCCCCCGACGATCCGCCTGGCACGCGTGATTCGTCCCAGGGGTTGAGAGTTGGGCCGTAGGCGCTATTC
>CALKTZ010000263.1 GCA_937997355.1 uncultured Planctomycetales bacterium
AAACGGGGATCATGATGAGCGGCATCAGCAGCATCATCTTCGCCTCGGGCGCCCGCAGGAGCGTGCGGAGGCTCCCCAGCGCGACGGCCGAAACCGGCTCCGACACCCCCGGCAAATGCGCCTCCAGCATCGATCGCCTCGGCGATGGGGGCGTTGCCGTCGCGGCCATCGCCCCCGCGCCCTCCGCCGGAATTGCGGAGTTCTTCCCGCGGCTCGCCGATTCTCCCCGATAGAGCTTCATCGTCGTGCGATAGGCGCGACGGAGGCTGAGCGCGCCGATCGCGGTCAATCCCGCCAATCCCAGCAGCCCGGGGAGGAAATTCCCCTCGGCCGCGCCTAGCACCCCGAGCGGCAGCCAGCCGATCGGCAGGGCCATATTGGCGACCCTGGCCGTCCGTTCCAGGGTTTCGGATTGCTCTCGCTCGGCCTTTTCCTTGGCCGCCATGAACTCATTCGAGAGTTGGAGCCGCCGCTGATTGTATTCATCGAGCTTGAGCTTGCCGGAGCGGAATGCCTGCGTCAGCTCCTTCTCGTCCTTGACGTACTGATTCGCGCGACCCAGGCTTTGCCCGCCATTCCAGGGCATGTAAAAATTCAGCAGGTTGGGGAGCTGGAAGATCAGCACGAAGGCCATCGTGGTGACCACGACGACCGTGCGGCGTCGGCGTGGATCGTTCATCATCGAGGCCAGCCAGCCCTGGAACTGGTAGGTCAGGGCGGTGAGCATCAGCAGGAACGCCGCCAGCAGCGGCAAAACGATCAGCATCGAGGCGCCCTTGACGTAGACCAGCGCCAGGGCATACCCGAGCATGATCGGGCCGAAGAAGATCAGGCTCAGCCGGACGAGCGAGCTGAGATAGTTGATCAGGAACGCCTCGCCGACCGAGACCGGCAGGTGGAGGAATTTCGAAAGCGAGAGCGGCTCGGTCCGCTGGAGCTCGGTGATCAGGCCGATCATCCAGAAGAAGAGCAGGGCGACAATCAGGCCGTCCCAGACGTAGAGCAGGTGGATCGGCTGGGCCTTCGGGATCAGGTAGATCCCCAGGGCGGTCGATCCGATCAACAGTGGGACGGCCGTGAAGACCGCCGCGACGGCCAGGATCGACAGGAGGATCGCGTTGAGCCGGCCGGCGCGCCCCCATTGGTTCTTCATCAATCGCCAGCGCAGCCAGGCGAATGTCTGCAAATGCCGCCAGTTCACGAGGCCGCCTCCTCGAGCCAGTTGAGCTTGGGCGCCGATTCGGATGCGGCCCCCGCTCGCTGGAGGAACCGATCTTCGAGCGAGCCTCCCTGGCGGATCTCGTCGAGCGAAGCCTGCTCGACAAGCCCCCCCTTCACGATGATCCCGACATGGGTGCAGAGCCGCTCGACGATCTCCAGGACGTGCGACGTGAGGAAGACGGTCGAGCCCCGCGCGACGAACCCGGCGAGGAGGTCGCGGATCACCCGGGAGGTGACGGCGTCCACCCCTTCGAACGGCTCGTCGAGGAAGAGGAGGTCCGGATTCGGCAGCAGCGCCGCCGCCAAGGCCAGCTTCTTCTTCATACCGTGGGAGTATTCCAGGGTGAGCTTCTTGTGCTCGTTGTGCAGGTCCAGGACCTTGAGGAGTTCTTCGGATCGGCTCCGGATGGTCTCTGGGGGCATCATGTGAATCCGGCCGACGAATGTGAGATATTCGCGGGCCGTCAGGTTGTCGAGCAGGGCCAGGTCTTCCGGGATCACCCCGACTCGCCGCTTCGCGTCGAGGGCCTGCCGCGGGTCGCTCATGTCCCGCCCCAGCACGAACATTTGGCCGTCCGACGGGGCGAGCAGCCCGGTCAGCATCTTGATCGTCGTCGACTTCCCCGCGCCGTTGGGTCCCAGGAATCCGTAGAACGTCCCGCGCTCGACGGCCAGGTTGATCCCGCTGACCGCGCATTGCTCGCCGAAGTATCGGGTCAACCCGCGGGTCTCGATCGCCAATGTCATGAGATTCGCTCGCCGGGCATTGCCTTTGGATGGATCAGAGTCTCGACGATAGCACAGCCTGCCCCCCCCGGGCCACCTTGGAGAAGGTCTCCAGATCCTCGCTGCCTTACAGTCCCGCGAAAAATGGGACAGGCGGCGCTTCGCTTCGAGCCGGTCCTGTTTTCGCTCCGGCCCGCGCCCGATAACACGGCGGCACCTTACGGGAGCCGATCGAGGAGCCCGGCGATCTCGGCGATCCCGGCCGTCCCGGTGGTGCCGAGCTGGTGGATCACGTGCGACGACGCGACCGAGGCGATCGCGATCGCCTCGCGGAGCGATGCGCCGGCCGCCAGGGCCGTCGCGAGGTTGGCCGTCACCGAATCGCCGGCACCGACGATGTCGATCGGCCCGCGCAAGGGGAGCGCGGGCACATGCTCGGCCGCGATCCCCGGACCGGGACCGGCCGCGACGATCCCCCGTTCCGAGAGCGTGACGAAAACCGGGCGGCCATGCTTCACGGCGAGTTCCGAGGCGGCGGCCTTCACCTCGTCGAGCGCGTGCCCGTCGTCCCGACCGAGCAGGGCACCCAGCTCGGCGGCATTCATCTTGTAGCTGACCGGCGGCCAGCCTCGGAGCCCCTGGCGGGAATCGGCCAGAATCGGCAGGGCGGGGCGGTTGGCGGCGATCTCGCCGAGCACTCCGAGCAAGGTTCGGGTAACGACCCCCGTCTCGGGGGCGTCCACCTGCTCCAGGACGATAATCGCATCGGCCTCGGCCGCGACCGCTCGCAGGCTCTCCGCCAGGCGGGCCTCAAGCTCGGGGGGGGTGCGGGTCCAGTTCTTGGAATCGAGCCGGTTCAACTCGACCGGCGGCTTACCCGGCTCGATGACGAGGGGTTTGCAGTAGGTGAACGTGCGGCGGTCGGGGGCGGTGAGGAAGTGATCGAGCTTGAGGCCCGGCAGGCGGCCCAGGCTACGTTCCAGCTCGTAACCTTCGCCGTCATCCCCTCGGAAACTCACGGGAAGGATCGTGCCGACCCCCAGGGCGACCAGGTTGTTGACGATCGTCCCGGCCCCCCCCGGCTGCGCCCGGACGTTCGTCACGTTGTAGACCGGCAGATTTGTCTCGATCGACACCTCGGCCCGCGCGGGGTCGATCTCCAGGTAGCGATCGAGGCAGAAGTCGCCGACGACCGCCACGGTCAGTCCGGAATACTTCGAAGCGATATCCTGAAAACGATCGGGGGTCATGAGGGGAGGACCCTTCGTTGAGATGACCGGAGATTTATGGAAAAGCCGGAGCGAAAACGGGACTGGCTCGGAACGCAGTGACGTGCCTGTCCCATTTTTCGCGAGCCAGGGTGAACCGCAACGATCGGGAGACCTTCGGTCGGCGGATTCGGCGGGGCCGTGAGACCCTCGCCGAACAAGATAGTGGCATTTCGGCGAGGTCGTGTTAGTCGATCAGCCGGTGGTGGAGATTGTGGATGAACGAGGCGTTGTCGCACTGGAGGTAGTGCATCGCCGCGCCCATGCGGGCGTAGCTCTTGCAGAACCGGAGGTAATAGGCGGGGTTGGTCTTGGGGGGTTCCCCCTGGGTCCAGTCCCAGCCGCCGCCGTCTTGCAGGTCGACGATGTGGATCGAATGCCCCGAGACGATGGGCCGTCCGTCCTGGAGCCGCAGGTTATTGACGCAGCTCAGGATCTTCTCGAAGACCTGCGGTCCCATGATCGCCGAGCCGACCGAGAGGACGACGCCGCCGTCGAGCTTCTCGACCGAGCCGCCGAGCAGGCGGAAGTCGAGCGCCGCGGCGCGGCCGATGACGGCCCCGCTGAACATCGGATGATTGGCGATGATGTCGTAGCCGATCCCCGGGTGAACGGTCATCGGCACGCCTGCTTCGAACGCACGGGTGAGGATCGACGCCTGCTTCCAGCGATGTTCAACCTGAATGCGCCCGGCCGGCAGCTTGAACTGGCGGATCGCCAGCAGCAGGTCGGCGCGGGCCGGCGAGAGCGGATGCGCCGGCTCGGCCCGCAGTTGATTTTCCAGCTCCTCGGCGGTCGGCAGGGTGGTGCCGTCCTCGGAGATGAAACGACCGAGGGAAACCCCATAGCCTTCGCCGCGGAGTGCGCCGGCGAGCATCGCCAGATGGAGGTTTCGCCCGGTCTCGTCCCAGTGGCCGAACGAGCCGGTGGCCACGTTGGCGCGCACGCTCTCGGTCGATCGCCCGAGCCAGGAATATTCCCAGTCGTGAATCGTGCCGGCGCCGTTGGTCGCCAGGTGGGTGAGCCAACTCTCCCGCATCATCTCGCCGAGCAAGGCGGCCGCGCCGTTGCGGAGCAGATGCGCCCCATAAATCAGGATGACGGCGGCCCCACGCTCCCGGGCCGCCCGGATGTCGGCCGCGCAGCGGTCGACGGCCGACGCGAGATCGACGGGCAGGGGAGGGCCGGGGGCATCGGTCGAAATCAGGATGTCATCGGCGCGGGTCAGGCTGGTCCGCTCGGCGAGCGGGAAGACGCGGAGCCGCGTGAGGTCGAGGGGCTGAATGTTCATCGGCCGAAGATCAGCTCCAGCAGGGGTCTCGCGTCGCGATAGTCGGGGACGACGATGTCGGCACCCACCCCCCACAGTCGTTCGCGTTTCCACTCGTCCATCAGGCCGGAGCCGTTGTTGGCTTCATCGCTCGCCACGGCCACGGCAAGGCCGCCGACTTCCTTGGTATTCTCGATCTCGACGTAGCCGTCGCCGAACGCCAGGAGCCGACTCCCCTCGATCTCGTTCTCGCGCAGGATGCGGTCGATGACCATCTTCTTGGAGAAGGTCTTGTAGTCGTCCTGGGCGCCGTAGATGTGGCGGCCGAAATACTTCGTGAGCCCGAGCAATTCGGCCTCGCGCTTCACGAACGGCTCGTCGGTGCCGCTGGCGAGGTAGAGGGTCACGCCTCGCTCGGTCAATCCTTCGAGCAGGGCGACCGAACCGTAGACGAGGTGCTCATCGGCCTCGCACGACTTCGACAGCAACGCATTGTGGCGCTCGCCGATCCGCTCGTCGAGGCGGCGGAGGTACTCGTGCTTGTACCAGAGGGGTTCCCTGGGCTCTCCCCCGCGCTCCTTGATCCGATCGGCGAGCTGGATCATCTGGTAGATGGTCTGCTTGCCGTTGAGCCGCATGATGTCTTCGAAGGCCAGCTTGCGCCGGTCGTCGTGCGACTCCCCGTCGCGCGGCGGGATCGCCTCGGTGAACATCGGCACCATCACCTCGGGCCAACCCTGGCGGATCAGCGAGAGGGTGCCGTCGAAGTCGAACACGACGTGGCTGATCTCGGGGCGGGGGGCGAACGACGGGCGGATGATCACGTCGCCGACGAATCCCGGCGGCTTGGTCGCTTGCCCCTGGGTCGAGCTTGTGCTCACTTCGCCGCCCCTTCTTCCATGAAGGCGTAGCAGAGCATGTGCAGGATGGTCATCTGGGCGTCCTCGACCCGCCCGTAGTGGGTGTCGTTGATCACGATCACCTGATCGGCGAGATCGGCCAGCTTCCCCTTCTTGCCGCCGACGAGGGCCACGGTCTGCACACCATTGTTCCTGGCCCACTCGACCGCCTTCACGAGATTCGGCGAGCTGCCGCTTACGCTGGTGGCAATCACCACGTCGCCCGGCTTGGCGTAGTTCTGGAGCGGGCGGAGGAAGACGTCGTCGAAGTGATAGTCGTTGCCGATGGCGGTCAGCCAGGCGAGGTTGTCGCCGAGCGTCATCACCCGGAACCGCTTGCCCAGGGAATCGCTGGAGCCCTTGCCGAGATCGGTGGCGAAATGCGACGAGTTGGCCGCGTTGCCGCCGTTGCCGATCGCGAAGATGTGCCGGTCGTCCTGCCACGCCTTCTTGACGGTGTTGACCAGCTTCTCGACCGCGTCGTGGGGGATGGAATCGAGCGCGCGGTGCTGCGCTTCGATGTAGTCGTTGATCCAGGGTCGCATCGGCGGATTTCACTCGTCTGCTGGGAATGTCGAGACCGCGGCCGGATCCTCCGGACGAGACGCGGATCCGGCCCGCCAGAACACCCAAGCCGGACTCTCAATCATACAATTTTGACCCGTTTTGCTTCAATGGGAGGCGGCAGGCGGGGTGTGATTTGGACCGTCATCGATCTCGATCGATTCCCAGTCCGACATTGGTTGGGGCGGCAGGATCACGGTAAAGATCAATCGGTTGCCGTCGTCAAACCGGAACCCGGCGATCCGGCCTCCGACCAATCGCCGGGGGTCGACCTTGTCGCCGGTGAAGAAGAAAGCCTGCTGCCCGCCGATCGCAGGGGCTTCGTCGAAATCGACGTAAAATGAACACATAGCCATTTACGATCACACTCACCAGTTTGAATTGGATCTCGCAATGTCCTTGATGAAGCATGGAGACACGTCCGATGAAAATTTCACGGGCTTCGGAGGAGGGCTTGCACACGTCCAGTCATCATGAATGCACGATCCCATCCTCGCCGCCACCCCCTTCCGCCCCGCGTCGAGGTTTTCTACACTACAGTTCATAGGAGTTCATAGGAGACACCACACTCCCGCTCGCCTCACCCCGCCGAATCGAACCGGAATCGGACCGACCCGCCGCCCGCAAGCTCTCCCACCGTGATCCGCATGGAGACCCAAAACATGCCCCGCCCCGCCTCGCACGACGATCCGGATCGCATTTCCGATCTTCCCGCCCGCTCGACGCGTCGCGACTTCCTCGCCGGCATCGCCGGGGGCCTGGCCGCGTCCGGCGCCCTGGGTGCATGGCCTGGCACGGTCTCGCAAGCCATCGGCGCCGACAACGCGAAAGCCACCGCAAAATCGAAAGGCAAGATCAAGGTCGCCGCGGTTGTCACCGAATTCACGTATCGCTCGCACGCCCACGTGATCCTCGAAAACTTCCTCGGCCCTTACCTCTTCAATGGCAAGAAGGTGGACCCGACGAAGGAGTTCGAGATCGTCGGCCTCTACATGGACCAGATCCCCGAGCAGACGACCGGGAATGCTCGGGAGATGGGCCGCGAGGTCTCCAAGGAATTCGGGATTCCCATCTTCCCCACGATCGCCGAGGCCCTCACGCTGGGCAAGGGCTCGCTGGGGGTCGACGCCGTGCTGTCGATCGGCGAGCACGGCAAGTATCCGATCAATGCCCTCGGCCAGCAGGAGTACCCCCGCAAGCGATTCTTCGACGAGATCGTCGCGGTCTTCGAGAAGAGCGGGCGGGTCGTGCCGCTGTTCAGTGACAAGCACCTGTCGTATCGCTGGGACTGGGCCAGGGAGATGGTCGACACCGCGGCCCGGTTGAAGATCCCCTTCATGGCGGGCAGCTCGGTGCCGCTGGCCGCGCGCCGGCCCCCGATGGAGATCCCCGCCGGGGCCGAGTTCCTC
>CALKTZ010000264.1 GCA_937997355.1 uncultured Planctomycetales bacterium
CATGGGAAGATAGGAGCGGAAGGCATAGCCCATGGCCACCTGAGCCGCCCCTCCCCCCATGCCCAGCACCACGGCCGTACGTTCGCGATTGAACGGCCGCTCGGTATAGCCGGCATCGGCGATCGCGGCTCGCGTTGCTTCGAGCGCCAGGAGTTGCGCCGGCTCAATCGAGGGCAGGCTGGTCGGGGGCATTCCGTAATGAAGTGGATCGAACGGGATGTCGGGAACGAACCCTCCCCACTTCGAGTAAATTTTGTCGGGTACCTTTTGATCGGGGTCGTAATAAAGTTTCCAGTCCCACCGATCCGACGGGATTTCCTGAATGGCGTCGAGCCCCTTGAGGGAATTCTCCCAGAACTCCGTGACATTCCTGGCGCCGGGGAGGATCGCCGACATCCCGACGATCGCCAGCGGAGTGGAATCGGGCGTGTTGTTGGTTTCCTCGCGAATCTTCGACACCGAACGTTGAAGCCATGCCGTCGCGGCTGTCGTCACCTCGTGATGAAGTTCCGCCATCGTGATCACATCGTCGCGCAATGCGGCAATCTGCCCCAGCATGTAAAGGCCGTTTTCCGCCTGGTCGGCATCGGAAATCTGGACCAGTTGCAAATCCTTCCCCTGGCCTCGATCGACCCCCTTCGCGGCGATCCGAAGCCGTCCCGCGTTGAGCTGTTCGAGGGCCTCGCGTACCTGTTCGTGAGAATGGCCTTGCCCGACTAAGCGCAAGCGTTCGGCCTCGAATCGGGTCGCGAATGAGGTAGGGCTCACCCGGACAAGATGCCCGGGGCCGGTTTCGAGCAGGACCGTTTCCTGGCAGCGCATGGCCTCCTGCTGGAAACGCGGCAGGATGGCACCCGATTCCACGGCTTCTTTCGTGAAGAGGTAGGCGGTTCCCATCAAAATGCCGATCTTCAACCCCTTTGCGGTGAGTCCGCCGGCGAGGGCGGCGACCGCCGCGGCCGATCGAGCATCGTGAATTCCTCCCGCGAAGATCAGACTTAAGGAATCTGCTGGAATTCCCCCTGCAATCGCCTTCTCGATGACCGCGCAGGCCTGTTCCCAGAGGACGAAACTGGAACGAGGGCCGACGTGCCCGCCGCATTCTCGACCTTCCAGGACGAAACGACGGGCTCCTGCCTTGAAGAATTGATCGAGCAATCCCGGTGAGGGGACATGGAGGTAAGTGGTGATTCCCTCATGCTCAAGCTCCGCCGCCTGATCGGGACGGCCACCGGCGATAATCGCGAATAGAGGTCGAGCGTCGAGGACTTCGGCGAGTTGTTGTTTGCGCAGCTCGGGCGGTGCGAATCCGAGCAGACCGACCCCCCACGGATGGTTTCCGATTTCCATCGCGGTTTTCTGGAGCAGTTGTCGAACCTCTGGCCCTTTGAGCAGGGCAAGCGCCAGAAATGGCAGACCTCCATTGTTCGCAACCGCCGCCGCAAACGGCGCGACATCACTCACACGGGTCATCGGTCCTTGAAGCACCGGGAAACGAGATCCCTGAGCTGTCGCGAGTGCAGAGTTCTCCGCTAAAGGACGCGACATTCGAGCCCCGGTCAGGCACGCTTGAATGGTGCGTTCAAACTCCTGAACAACCCCACCAACCGTAACATTCCGCTTCGAAAGCTCGCCGGCGAATGCAGCGTCCTGCCCAATCGGCCAGAGTTGTTCGGGTGCCCAACCCACGAGTTCGTCGACGGCCTGCGACCAGGCTTCAATGCCGTCCCTCGCGGCCTCTCGCAGTCGCGTCACCAGGGAGGACGCGGGCGGGGCATGAACTCGAAGCGAGGTTGCATCGGGCGCTTCGATCAAGCTGGTCTCGCTTCCATCCCAGTTCGCCAGTCGTTGCTTAGACAATGCGGGAAGGGGACTTTCGCGCGTGCAGAGCAGGGCGCCTTCAATGACAACCCCGGCCGCCCCGGCGGCGATGCAACCGGCCGATACCCGAGGGCCAATCCCTCCCCGGACCCAGATCGGCCGATCGGTTTTCGCGAGCGCGCGCTGGAGTAGCACGTAAGACGAATCGCGTCCCACGCGGCCACTTCCTTCGTTCCCGGCGACGATCAGGCCATCGACGCCGGCCACAATCGCAGTATTCAATTCATCAATCGAAACGACTTCGCGGAAAATGGCGCAATTCGAACGATCGACGGTTCGTCTAACATGCTGGAATGAATCATTCCCCCAGCTTCCGGCGCAAATCACGGCGACCAATGCTGATCCGGCATTTGCAATCCACTCGCCATCAAGTTGTTCAGGCGTGATCCGAATTGCAAATGGCACTTCCCCGCCAAACCTCGCAATTCGAGCAACTGCCTCTTGGGGAGAAAACTTGCCGGTTCCGTCGAAGATCCCCAGGGCCCCCGCGCGTGTCGCCGCTACGACCAACGCCGTGCCGTCCAACGATTGGGGCGCGAGTGCCATTATCGAACGACCATTCCACCGCATCGTTGATGCTCTCTCACCAGAAGTGTCGATCATCTGTTGGACTATACAACCTTGACAAGGCTGGAGGCTTAAGCGGCCTGGCGAAATCGGGTAGACTTAATGGAAAGTTGCGTATAATCCATGTTGACGACCTCGTGTCCATGTGGCATGAGATGACGAATCGAGCGATTCGCGCAAACCATCGGCCGCTCGGGCTGTCCTTAAGTCTTATCGTCCTGATCCGTGGTCGGAGTGAGGACTTCTCAGGAATGGAACGCGAGATGCGTGAATGCGTTCGAGTATGCTTCATGGGTTTGTTCGTGATTTTGAGTGGTATCTCCACCTTATGGGGGGCCGAGACGCCGGCTCAATCCGAATCGACGGTAATACCCGATCCTCCGTTCTATCTGATCCGCCCGGGCACTCCGATTGCTGACGGTCCCCCGCCCTCCTGGAGCCACTTCATCGCGAAAGCTCAGTCCAAGCTCGCTTCCGGGGATGTCGACACGTTGCCGGGGTGGGGAGCCCGAATGGCGGCGAGAATCCGAACGGTCATCCTGGCGGATGTGGGGCACACTCCGGAGGCTCCGAATCAATTCGTTCTTCGAAAGATCGGCGTCGGACTGTGCATGCCGAATCGCGAAGGCCAGGATATCGTGGTGAGTTCCGACCGCGCCTCAGATCTGGGGTTCGAGCTTGGAACTCTGGAAAAGGTGGTTTTCGAATCCGCGGAGGCGGAGTTGGCGCGGGGACGTCTCATCGTTTCAACCCCGACGTTCGCGATTTATCGCTCGCCCACGACGATGCTTACAGATGGGACGCACCGCGCCGTCGACATCTTCTACGGCTTCCTGGTCAAACCCGAAACCGGCGAATTGAAGGTTGTCGTCTGGGCGAGAGGGACGAAGGCTGGTCCACAACAGGCACCCAAACGATTCGTCGAGCTTGAGCCGAACCTGGTTTATGACTGCTCGATCAACGTCAAGGCAAGTCGCCTCCTCGGAACCATACCCATCTCCTGGTCGTTCGCGATGCAAGATCTGCTTCCCGGGCGAAGTGTTGCGATCACGGACGATTTGCAGAAGAAGTTGGAAGCGGTTGCGGTCGGGAAGCCCGATCCCTGCATCCTCGAAAAGGCGTTGGCCGACAAGCTCACCGCTTGGTCGAAAGTCAGGGAGATGTCGCACGTTTCGCCTTGAGTTCCCGGCGTAGCCGACGAACCTGGTCCTGCGCCATGAGCGAGAATTTCGATCGCAAGATCGGCTCTCCCTGGAACCATCCCCGGGGTTCGGCAAACGTGCAATGAACCTCGACCAGCAAGGCTCCGGCCACGTCTTTCAGCCGACTAATCTTCGCATAGACAAGGCCCCCGAGATACGTCTGCTCCGGCCCGGGCTCGCCGCTCGTCGAGATCGTTCGCCAGCGATTCGCGAATGGGCCGGGTGAGTGAAATTCGGGTGATGTTCGCGATGCGATGACCAACGAATCCGCCGAGCGGGTGGACATCGCCTCGTCGGTCGCCTCGAAGCCGATGCGATCGAGGAGCCTACCCTTCGCAAATACAAACCAATGAGAGAGGTCGGGCTCGGCCTGCGAGAATTGATTTCGCGATTTCAATTCGTCGTCGCCGAGGATTCGGCTCTCGATGCGCATGTTGCCGACTTCAATCGACTTACCGGAACTCTCTCCGGCGATTTGACGCGGGTTGAGCTTCTCAAGATTGCCACGCACCACGAACCAGAGATCGATGCTTCGGAAGATCGTCTCTTCGGTCGGTATATCGTGCGTTTTCAGGATGTAAGGTGCCGTCACGGAATCTCGCAGGATCTCCTTGCGATACTGTTCCGATCCAGCAAGCTTTAAGATGGCTTTTTGTTGCTCCTCGCCCGACATGCCATCCCGAAGGACGGGAGGCGGGAGCGCCACTCCAGCTGCATCGAGCTTGGCCATCGGCTCCAGGATTTTGACATAGAGCCGATTCTTCACATGTTCCGGCTCGACAGAGGGATTCGCCTGTACCACGGCTGTTAAGAGCAGAGAGAGGAATACGCCGTTCATGTGAGGAATGTACCAATGAAACCGGTTGGAGGAGCAAGTTTCAGGAATGACCTGCCGATCTTTAGTTCTGAATCAACGCTCAAAGTGTAAGCGATCTTGAGAGCTTGTGACGGCAACACTCGCGTTTAACCACCATTCTCCGGCCCCGCTGGCTTGAGGTGAGACTGCATGGACGCAGCCCGAACTACCCTCAGATC
>CALKTZ010000265.1 GCA_937997355.1 uncultured Planctomycetales bacterium
CGGCCAATTCGATATTCCCGCGGTTGTCAAGCGGCGGCGAAAATTCGCCCGCGGCACCCCCATTTGATGCGTTCGGCCATCAAACCGGCCCCCGCGTCGAGCCATTCGAGACATCCCGGGCCGCCCGATTTGCAAACTGCCGAATCCGGCCTGAATTGGATTGTCCCGCCGCCGGTCGAAATGCGTCGCCGCCCGCTCCGCGGGGGTTCAACCGGCAACACTCAATCCGAAATATGAGATCGACTCCATGATGAAACTCCGTCCGGTAATGTTCGCAGCACTTGGATTTAGCCTTTTCCTGGTTCCCGCTTCCCGAGCCGACTTCATCACCAGCATCGAGCCCCCCGGGGTCCAGACCTCCTCGGCCGCGAATACCACCACCATCGACTTCGATTCCGTCAGCCAGGGTTACCACTACACCCAGAACTTCTCCCTGCCCGGCTCCCTGACCGCTTCCCTCCAGGGGGATCAGTTCATCACCGGGGCCAACAAGTTCGGCGGCGCGGGGGGGACCGGCAATTTCCTGTCTCTCCAGCAAGGCACCTCCGTCTCGTTGAGCCTGAGCTCCCCGCAGGCGTATTTCGGGGCCTGGCTGTCGGCCCTCGATGCCTACAACCATGTGGAAATCTATCGGGGGGATACGCTCGTCGGCTCCTTCTCGGCGAACGGCATCGAGAACACCGGACTCCCCGACAGCTACTTCGGGAATCCCACCGATCCCTTCTCCGGCCAGAACATGGGCGAGCACTACGCGTTCGTCAACTTCTATGCCACGACCGAAGCGGACATGTTCGACAAGATCGTCTTCACGAACGACTACGGCGGCGGAACCGGGTTCGAGATGGACAACTTCACCTTCAGCACCACCATCCAGCCCCCTTCCGTCCCGGAGCCCTCCACCCTGGCCTCCAGCGGGATCGCCCTGATCCTCCTCTCCGGGACCTGGCTGCGGAAACGAAGCCGTCGCCCGACTTCGATCCCTCGCTGAGCACGTTGTCGAGGCAATCACGAGTTTGCTCCTCGGAAGCCGGCCTTCGCGGATGCTCGCGAGGGCCATTCGCTTTTGAGCCGAGGGACGACCTCTTCCATCAGCCGGCGGACGCTCTCGATCATCAGCTCGTGCGACAACCCCGCCCAGCGCACTTCGACGTTCGCCACGTCGAACGGGGCCTCCCGATGCAAATCCAGGAGCTGCCGGGCCACCGACTCGGGGCCTCCCACGATGAAGTTGATCGGATGCCCGCGGAGTCCGGCCGGGTCCGAGGGCTCCGGGGTGTCGGCGGGGATCTTCCCTTCGCTCCGGAACCGCCTCCAGAGGGTCCGAAGCGCCGGCTCGGCGAGGGCGAAGGCGGTTCGGTCGTCGGGGCCGACGAAGATCGGCCGGTTGGCGGCGACCAGCCCGATTCCTCCGGCCTTCCGGTAGGCCGCCCGATATTGCCGATACTGCTGCGGCGTGCGGAGGTGGGAGAACAGCATGTTGAACCGCAGAGCCCCGGCGATCCGCGCCGAGCCCTCGCTGTTGACCGCCACCCAGCAGCGATCGGCCAGGTCGTGCGACGGCACCGGCAGCGATCGATGCGGGGGGACGTCGAAGAACCCGGGCGTCTCCCCCGCCCCTCCCCTCGGCCAATCCGGCTCGCCGCTCCAGGCGGCCCGGATGATCCGGAGGGCCTCCGCGAACCGCGCCTGACGCGTGGCGTCGTCGGACGTCGGGGAGCCGAACAGGGTCGCTTCCTCGGGGGTGCTCCCGCTGCCGAAGCCGACCGCCATCCGCCCCTTCGTCAAGAGGTCCGAAACCGCCACCTGCTCGGCGACATCCAGGGGATGATGCAGGTTCAGGCAGATGATCGCCGTCCCGAGCTGGATCGAACGGGTCTGGCCGGCCAGGTGGAGGGCGAACAGGAGCGGCGTGGGGAGATGCCCCTGGTGAGCATGGGCATGGTGCTCGGCGAACCAGGCATACGTCACGCCCAGGCGATCGGCATGACGCACCAGGTCGGCCACCTCGTCGACGATCCAGGCCGAAGGCCGATCGACGGGGCCTTCGAGATGGTCGGTGATCCCGATCGTGAACATGCTTCCGCCTCAATTCCTGGTGATTCCGAACGATTGCCGATGAGCCCGAGCCGCCCCGGTCACGCCGCCGCCCCGGTCGGGTCCGACCCTTCCTCGGGGGGATGGAAGCAGAGGGCCAGCAGGACCGCCGCCAGGAGCGAGATCCCCAGCGGAATCAGGAAGAGGCGGTGATAGTCGAGGGCCTTCACGACCTGGCCGTCGACCGTCGCGCCCGTCGTGAAGACATCCACGAGCGCCCCCCACAGGAAGTTGGAGACGAGCGTCGAGATCCCCAGGATCATCAGGTTGAACAGCCCCTGGGCGCTGGCGCGGATGTCGCTCGGCACGTGGGCATCGACGTAGATGTAGACCGTCGCGAAGAAGCAGGCGTAGGCGAAGCCGTGCATCAGGTTCACGGCGATCACGGCCCACACGAGGTCCCGGCTGCCGATGGCGTACACGCCGAACCGGATCGCCTGGCTGAGCACGCCGAACAGCAGGGTCTTGCGCCAGCCGAGCTTCTTGATGAGCCCCGCCAGCATGGCCATGGCCACCACCTCCATCGTCTGGCCGATGCTCATCGCCGGGGCGATCCAGTTCTCGGGCACGCCGAGAGACTGGAAGTAGCGGCTGGTCCAGAAGTAATAGCCGTTGTGAACGAGGGAGTCGAAGAAGGTCACCAGGTACAGGACCAGCAGGCTCGGCCGGGCCAGGAGCTTGATCGCCTCCCAGGGGGCGAACGGCTCGCCCCGATCGGGGGCCGGCGGCGTGTGGGGGGGGGGCAGGCTGAAGACCGCCAGGACCATCGAGGCGATGCCGGAAACCAGGAACGTGCTGGTGAGGGCGGCCTCCATCGCCGGGCCGGTCTTGGGGGTCGAGAGGGCGGTGCTCAGCCAGGCGAGCATGCCCCCGGCCTCCTGCAACGACGGGACCTTCGCCCAGTCGATCGGGATGAAGATCAACGGCCAGGCCGCCGTCACCCAGCCGACGCTCCCCCAGAGACGCAGCAGGCCGAACCGCTTGCGCCCTTCCGCCAGGTGGGCGAACGCGATCGCGTTGGCGACCGAAAGCGTCGGCACGTAGAAGAAGCAGTGCAGGAGCATCAGCCCGAAGAACGGCCAGAAGGTCTTCACATAGGCCAGCCCGAGGATCGCCAGCCCGCCGATCAGGTGGCTGACCGCCAGGAATCGCTCCTGGGAGACGACCCGGTCGGCGAGCTGCCCGCCGAAGAACATCCCCGTCACCGAGGCGATGGCGAAGGCGTTGAACACCCAGGCCTGCTGGAAGCCCGAGAAGTTCAGATAACGGCTCCCCATGTAGAGTCCCAGGAGCGGCAGCCAGGCCCCCTTGATGAAGTATTCGAGGAAGAACATCAGGCAGAGCTTGCGCTGATCGTTGACGAGCATCGGGCGAGGACTCCAGGCGGGCCGGGGGCGGGTCGCTTGTGCGGGCGCGTCGAGGGTTGTCGCGGCTCGGACAACCTCCTCGGACGACGCTCGGGGCTTCCGAGGATACCCGATCCGCACCCATTCGGCACGGACTTCGGACCGGAGCCACCTCCGATGAGGGGCACGGCCATTGGACTCGGACACGTGTCGGGACAACCCGTGCCGCCGAAAGGCCCCCCCAAGACCCGCGAAGGTCTCAGCCAGGGATGGCCT
>CALKTZ010000266.1 GCA_937997355.1 uncultured Planctomycetales bacterium
GGCCTGAGATCCTGCTCTCTCGTACCCGATCCCCCGGATAGTCGGGAACATTCGATGCGACCGACGACCCGGGTTCTCCCGAGACGATCACCTCGGTTTTGCCGCCGATGCTCGCGATCGAGCGGGGGCCTGTCCGGACGCCTCGATCCTGCGCGCAACCCGCGATCTCAAGGACCAATGCAAGTCCGAGGAGGAAGCTCATTATTCTCGAGAGGCTCATGACGAGAGATCCCTCCTCCTGGAGAACGGGCGAATCGCATCGGAATCAAGGATGTCGGCTCACGGACTGACTTTTGCAAACGATCATCCTGATCGTTCCAAAGCAGCGGAATCACACACGTTCAAACCAGAGCGGCCATTTGTCGGATCTCAAGGAACGTGCTCGAACGAGAAACCTTTAAGAGTTGGTCGGCCCGATCCCTCGCACGACTTCAATCTTGATCAGTTTCTGAGGGCGATTTCGCGACGGCCGTCGCGTATGAGCGTTTCGATGAAATCGCGATCGTCCGAATTTGGAGAGAGCCGGAGGTATTGCTGCAACGCGGCTACGCCTTCATCCAATCGTGTCAATTGCAGAGAGAGAAGCCCCAGTTCGCGCAACTCGCGAGGATCTTCCGGACCGAGCGCCGAGAGCCGCCTCTGGACGAGCAACACCGCCATGAGATCTCCTTCTTGAAGATGAACGGCCTTCAAGTTCCTCAGCACGCGAGCGATGATTCGGGCCGGGGGACAGTCGCTGAGTTGTTCCGACGTCAGGCGAACGGGCTGCCCCAGGATCTTCGTAAGTCTTTTTTCACAACCGGATTGGTCCAGGATCTGGCCATGAAACGGGTCGATGAACCTGGACTCCGGCACGGTTTCGAGCTTCAACATGAAATGGGCCGGCAGATCAAGGCCCGAGAGATGCAATCCAACGCGAGAGGCAACCGCGGAGTACAAAATACAAAGGGTAATCGGGATCCCAATCTTTCGGTCAATGACCTCATTCAGATAGCTATTGCTCGCATCGTAATAATCGTCTCGATTCCCCTCATATCCTTCCTCGACGTGCATCACCCAGTGGATTTGATTGAGAATTTGGAGAGGCCCCATCCCGGAGGGGCAACGTTCCCGGACTCTCCCCGCAAGATCATCGATCCGTTTGAGGTAATCCTCGATCTCAAGGCCAGGCGCGAAATCGCGTGCGATTTCCAGGCAGATCCGCGCGAGGTCCGGCCGCGGCTCTCCGGCCAGTAGTTTCACGAAGGCCGGACTCTCCTTGAATGTTTGATCCAACTGATCTTCCCCCTTCGCTTCCTCGGCTGGCGGCCTTTGAGGTGAGTTTGCGTTTCTACTTATTGCATCGGACCGGTCGAAGGATGGAATTGGACCTTCCGATCGTGCAAGACGGCCCGGGTCTTCTTTCGCCAGATTGACCATCCTCAAGCTACGATTGACAGCATTTCGACACCGAACTAGGATGCCAATCGACTGTTCCGCCGATGAATTTTTGCGCAGACAATCGCCCCAATTCAAATGACGTGTCCAATCCTCCTGATCGAATACGGAACCTGCGGTAGTTTGGAGAACTTGATTAAGCAGAGAATCTGAACTGGCCGAATCTGTAAAAAACGTATGCTGAGCAAGAGGGATTCGCTCGTTGTGACGCGGGCTTTGCTCTAGGCATTCGGCACAAGGAAGTGCACTCGCGAATGGCCACCACATCTTTGATCACGAGGCCCGAGGCACGCGTTCCCGGAACGCTCAAGAAGCCGAAATCTCGGCGGCTTGCGTCGAAGGTGCTGGCCGCTCCACTGGAGCGGAGCAATGGCAAGCGGATCGCGTCGAACTTCGCGCTCTTGAGTGCCGCCGAGTTGATCTGCCGAACGACATCTGTGGTTGTCACACTTTCGCTCGCAAAGCGATTAGGGGTTGTCGGTTACGGCCGAATTGAATTTGCCTTCAATGTCGTCTTCTGGCTGGTCTTGCTGGTCCGGGATAGTACCGATGTGATCGTTGCTCGCGAATTGTCGCGACATCCAAGGCTCATTCGTCCCCTCGTCAATCAGGTGATCGCCTTCAAGGCGTTGATCGCGATTGTCCTCTACCTGGGGCTTGCGCTCGTCAGTCTACTCACCTTTCAGGATCATTCGGATCGGATCATCCTCGGGCTCTACGGGCTCATGCTCTTCACGACCGCGATCGGGCTGGACTTCGTCTATCGCGGAACCGAGCGGATGGGGCTCGTTGCGGCTTCGCTCTGCGTCCGCACGCTCATCTATGCCTGCGGCGTGCTGATGTGGGTCAACGACGCCTCGCGAATCATCTGGGTTCCGATCTGGCTGGCCGTCGGCGAGGCGACAGGAATCGCGATTGTCTGGTCGGCCTACCTCAAAAAATATCGCCTCCCCCGACCTCGGCTCAGATTCCGCTTCCTCCGGATCATCATCCAGCGAGGCCGGACCATCTGCTTGATGCAGCTTTCGCAGGTGATCATCAACTCGGCCGATCTGATGATCATCGGCCTGATGAGCCCCTGGAGTGAAGTCGGCCGCTATGGCGCCCCTCATCGGATGGTGACCGCGCTCCTGACTTTCGGTTTGATCTTTCAGCAGGCCTCATTCCCGATGCTTGCCCGATTGTGGCGACAGACGGCGGTCGCCGGCCAGGAAGCCCTGGATTCCCTCATCGAGGTGCTCGTCACCGCGCTTGTGCCGC
>CALKTZ010000267.1 GCA_937997355.1 uncultured Planctomycetales bacterium
CACGACCGCCACCACAAGATCCGCCAGTTCTTCCTCCGCCGGTTCGAACAGGTCAAAGGCTTTCTGCTGACCGACCTCAACTTGACCGAGAACCGGCGATTGCTGATCGGCGCATTCTTCACCCAGGAATATGCCCTCGAATCGGCGGCGCTCTTCAACCCGTCGATGGTCTGGTCCACCGATCAATCGGGGCTGCCGGATGGTTCCCGCCGATTCGTCCTCAGCCTGAGGGCGACCGGCGAAGGGCACATCTCGTCGATCACCTTTCGGACGGGGACGGTCGACGCTTCGAACACGATTCGGATCGACGAGCCCACGCGCTTCGCCACGGCCCCCGAGCAAGTGCCGAACGCCCTCTACGACAAGAACCTCTTCGCGCGCAAGCTCCACGAGATAAGAGTCGACGGCTCGTTCGTCGACCTCGCGCTGAGCACGCTCCACGACCAGTTCACGCTCGACGAGCTGGAATCGTCGATCAGCCGGGTTCTCCAGCAGAGCCGGCCCCGCCACCACGAGCACGAGCCGATCGCGCACGCGATGATCACGCTCGCCCGGAGCAACTACGAGATTTGCTACTCCAGCGAACAGAGCCTCTCCGAACGGATCATCTTCCCGTCGTCCCCCGCCGAGACCAACGGGATCGAGGACGCCCGATTCGTCCGCTTCCGCGAGGACGACGGCTCGATCCGCTACTACGCCACCTACACCGCCTACGACGGCAAGGTCATCCTCCCACAGATCCTGGAGACGGAGGATTTCCTCAATTTCAAGGTGAGCACCCTGAACGGCCCCGATGTACGCAACAAGGGATTCGCCCTCTTCCCGCGCCGGATCAACGGCTCGTACGCCATGCTCTCGCGGCAGGATAACGAGAACATCTACCTGATGTACTCCGACATGCTCACCTTCTGGTACACCAAGGAGCTGATCGCCAAGCCGACCTACCCCTGGGAATTCGTCCAGCTCGGCAATTGCGGCTCCCCGATCGAAACCGAGGCCGGCTGGCTGGTCCTCACCCATGGCGTCGGGCCGATGCGCAAGTACGCGATGGGGGCCTTCATGCTCGACCTCGAAAACCCCGCCCATGTGATCGGCCGGCTCGAACAGCCGCTGCTGGAGCCGGACGTCAACGAGCGGGAAGGCTACGTCCCGAACGTGGTCTACAGTTGCGGCGCGGCCCTCCACGGCCGGGAATTGATCATCCCCTATGCGATGTCCGACTACGCCAGCACCTTCTGCACGGTCTCGCTCGACGACATCCTCGGCACGATGAAGTGGTCGTGAGCCGCGGATGGCCCGAGTCGCGGCAAGGCCGGGGCGGAAATGGGGGCCGGCTCGAAGCGGCACTCCTGAATTCGGATTGTCCGCCTGATAGAATTCAGGATCGGTTCGATAGGGCCGTTTTCCGTCGGGAGGAGCCGCGATGCCGAGCCCATTCCCCGGTATGGACATCTACCTGGAAGCCCAGGGGCACTGGGAAAGCTTCCACGCAATGCTGATCGCGGCCTGCGCGGAAGTCCTCAATCGAGACTTGCCGGGGTCCTATGTGGCGCAAGTGGAGTCGCGGATCTCCTTGATCGGGTATGACGAACCTGATGTCGCCTCCGAGCGGATCGCCGACGTCTCGGTCGGGAAGCGAAACGAAGAATCGAGACGATCTCCAACCATTCGGTCGGCTTCGTCTTCCTCATCGTCGGCCGTACTCGAACCGACGATGATCCCCCTGGCCAAGCGTCAGATCCAGGTGCGCGAGCATTGGATCGAGATTTTGAAGCTGCCGGAGCTGAACCTCGTCACGATCATCGAGGTCCTCTCGCCGAGCAACAAGGCCGGGGCGGGGCGGGCGGATTACCTGTTGAAGCGAAATGATCTGATCGACCGGGAGACGATCAACCTCGTCGAAATCGACCTGCTCCTCGGCGGTTCCCGAATGCCGATGTCCCGGAGCTTGCCCGCGGGGGATTATTACGCCATCGTCGCCCGGGCCGAGCATCGTCCCGATGCCGAGGTTTACGCATGGTCGATTCGTCGACCATTGCCAACCGTTCCCATCCCCTTGCACGCCCCCGATGACGATGCCGCGCTCCAACTCGGCGAGGTCGTCTCGCTGGCCTACGACCGAGGCGGCTTCGCGCGACTGCTGCGTTACCACGAACCCTTGCCGACAACCCTCCCCATCGATCCTACCGACCGCCTCTGGGCCGATCGGGAGACCCGGCCGGGAGGAGATTGAAGCTCCCGGGCGGCCGCGATCCACGCCGAGGCGATGGATCGCATCATCGCCTCGGCATCGGCGAACGGGCCTCTCGATCGGAGATCGGGGGCCGTCATGCGTTTCGGTGATTCGAAAGCCGAATCACCATCTTGGCCGACAGCGAGGGGTAATAGGCGTAATAAGTGTTGGAATCGGCCGGGTGGAAGGATGCGTACAGGCTCACGATCGCCCGCCGCCCCGCGAACCGCCCCGCGTCGGCGACCAATCGGATGGTGAACGGAACTTTCTGGCCGACCTGAGAAAAGAGATCCTCGGTCGTAGCATTCCCCGAGACGCTCTCTCGTCGCGAAACCGACTGACTCACGTTGGTGCTCACGTTCGTCAGGGTGGCGCTCAAGGGGACGGACGGCGGGGAAGAGTAGTAATAATAGTAGTAGTAATACTGGGGGTTCGGCACGACGACCGTCCCCTCGATCGTGATTACCTTGGTCCTTCTCGAAAAATTAGCGTAGGTGACATCGACATTCGGATTGTTGGGAGACAATCGGACGATGACCGGATTGCCCGATTGCCGGGACGACGCGAGATGATGGACGTGTGCATGCCCGATCCCGCCGGCATGGGCCGTTGCGCTCAGGACCAGCCGACCTTCCAGGGACTCCAGAACAGGACGACGCTGCCGCAGGGAAGCCTTGTTCATGTCATACGTCTCCGAATGAGAATTAACCCAAACCCGATTTCCTCCCTATCCACTTACGCTTATCCGAAACATGACCTCGTCCCCGAAGGATGCAATACTTTAAAATCCGTTCGTACGCGCCAAAGGCACGGAACTTCGCCACAAAATCGTCGAATCCGGAACAAGCCGAAGGCCATGGAGTGCCGATGAACTCGGCCGAGACCGGGCTCAAACCCGCTTCAGCGCCCCCATCAGCTCGTTCTCGTCGAGCTCGACGACCGCGCAACAGGTGTCCGCGGCTCCCAGGTAGAGCAGATAGGTACCTTCCTGCTCGACGACCCCGGTGGGGAAGACGACGTTGGGGACGAAGCCGATCCGTTCGAACTCGGTAGTCGGCGTGAGGATCGGCTCGCGAGTCCGGCGGAGGATCTTCGAGGGATCGTCGGCATCGAGCAGCATCGCGCCGGCGGAATAGGTGCCGACCTTGCCGGGTTGGTTGGACCGTCGATTGCCGTGATAGATCTCCAGCCAGCCTTCCTCGACCCGGATCGGCGGAGCCCCCGCCCCGACGCGCCCGGTTTCCCAGTCGCTGCCGCCGCCATGCAGCCAGCGATGGCGCCCCCAGTCGGTGAGATCGATCGATCGGGCGATCCACATCTCGGGCCGATTGAACGGGGTCCCGGGGACCGGCCGGTGCAGCGCCACGTAATCGTCGCCGAACTTCTCCGGGAAGAGGACGACGTCCTTGTTCTCGGGGCAGAAGATCACCCCCATCCGCTCGAATTTCTGGAAATCGGCCGTCGAGGCCAGCGCGGTCGACACCCCGTACCGCGAGACCGCGACATAGGTGATGTAATACCGATCGCCGATCCTGGTGATTCGCGGATCTTCGACGCCGAACTCTTCGAGCTCGGTCTCGGGCCAGAGCTGGACGTTGGTGACCTCGCGGACCTTCCGGCCGTCGCCGCAGCGCACGAGTCGCAGGTAAGAGGTGTAGGTGAGCCGCATCCGGCCGGTCGCCTTCACCTTGACGGCTCGGGGGTCGTCCTGGGTGACCTCGTCTTCGGTCAGCCAGTCGATCGTCAAACCCTTGCCCTGCTCCCAGCGCGGCAGGGGGACGAATCCCGGCCGCTCCTCGCGGGGGCGTTCGGCGACCCGGACCAGCAGCAGGACTTCCCCATTGTGGACGGTTACCCCGGGGTTGAAGGTGCCGATGACTTCGAAGTCGTCTCGCGAAGGAGGGATGTTGCTCGGACGCAGTAGCAGTTGATCGTAATGTCGCTTCATCGCCATGAGACCGTCTCCTCGCGCGGTTCTGATCCTGGGATATGCGGTCGGCCCGCCTTCGGCAAGAGCCCCTCCGGCGACAAGCGACGGAAGCCGCCCCCCGGGCGGATTTCTTTCAGCGAAGGCCGAGCATCGCGTATACTAACAGGATCGGGAAGGATTTGATCGCGCGAAGCTTCCCCACGAGTCAACTTCAAGGACCCGACGACGAGATGACCGCCGAGATCCAAGGTTCTCCCATCCCGCAAACGCCGATCGTCGGGATCGTGATGGGGAGCAAGTCCGACTGGGAGACCATGCGGCACGCCGCCGAGATCCTCCAGGCGCTGGGCATCCCCCACGAATCGAAGGTGGTTTCCGCACACCGGACCCCCGAGCGACTGTTTCGTTACGGCCGGGAAGCCGAGGCACGCGGGCTGGAGCTGATCATCGCGGGGGCGGGGGGGGCCGCGCACCTCCCGGGGATGCTCGCCGCGATCTCGATCCTCCCCGTGCTGGGGGTCCCCGTCGAGAGCAAGACGCTCCGGGGGATGGATTCGCTGCTGTCGATCGTCCAGATGCCGCGCGGAATTCCCGTGGCGACCCTGGCCATCGGCACGTCGGGGGCGGCCAACGCCGGGCTGCTGGCGGCGGCCATCCTCGCCCGGAAATATCCCGCGATCCACGAGTCGCTGGCCGGATTCCGCCAGTCGCAGACCGAGGCCGTGGGAGAGTCGCCGGAATGAACCCCAGCCCGTTCGATTCGCCGACGATCGGCTCCGGTCCCGAATTTCCCGAACCGCTCCTCCCCCCCGCCACGCTAGGGGTGATCGGCAGCGGACAGCTCGGGCGCATGTTCATCCAGGCGGCGCAGCGGATGGGCTACCGCGTGGGGGTCCTGAGCGCCACCGAGGATACCCCCGCCGCCCAGGTGGCGAACTGGTCGGTCATCGGCCCACCCGATCACCTGCCGGCGCTCCGGAAGATGGCGGAGCGGGCCGAAGCCATCACGGTGGAATTCGAGAATGTCTCGGCCCCCGCACTGCGCTGGCTGGCCCGCCGGACGCTGGTCCGCCCCGGCTGGCTGACGGTCTGGGTGAGCCAGAATCGAATCCGCGAGAAGTCGTTCCTGTCGAGCCATGCGATTCCGCTGGCCCCCTGGCTCCCCATCCGGACCGCGGCCGACGCCGGCGCCGCGGCCGAATCGCTCGGCCTGCCGTTCGTCCTCAAGACGGCCGCCTCGGGATACGACGGCAAGGGGCAGATCCGGGTCGAATCGGAGGCGGACGCGTTGCCGGCCTGGCTCCGCCTGGGGCGCGTCCCCTGCGTGGCCGAAGGGTGGGTGGAATTCGCCTCGGAAGTCTCGGTGGTCGTCGCCCGGGGTCAGGACGGCAAGGCCGTGGCCTATCCGGTCGGCCTGAACCGGCACGACCGGCATATCCTCGACTCCACCATGATGCCCGCGCCCGTCGGGCCGATCGTCACCCAGGAGGCCCAGCGACTGGCCATCTCGATCGCCCAGGCGCTCAACACCGTGGGGGTCCTCACGGTCGAATACTTCCTGAAGGCGGACGGCACCTTGCTGGTCAACGAGATGGCCCCTCGTCCGCACAACTCGGGCCACCTCACCATCGAGGCGGCCACCTCCAGCCAGTTCGAGCAGCAGGTGAGGGCGCTCTGCGGCCTTCCTCTGGGAGGAACCTCGCTGATCCAGCCCGCTGCGATGGTGAACCTCCTCGGCGACCTCTGGACCGGCGGCGAGCCGGATTGGGCCGCCGCATTCCGCGACGACCCCGGCGTGAAGCTCCACCTCTACGGCAAGCGTACCGCCGCCCCGGGCCGCAAGATGGGGCACCTCACCGTCCTCGATCCCGACCCCGAATCCGCCCTGTCCCGCGCGATCGCCGCGAGGCGGGCATTGGTCAGGGGCCATCTCAAGGCTCATAGCTCGTCGTAGCCGTCCGGGCATGGCATCCGGAGCCCTGCGCACGGTAGGCTGAGAGGGTGTGTTCCGTCTCGACGTCTCCGCCATCTCCACGATCTCCGTCATGCGATTTGCCGCCCCGTACTGGCTCTGGCTTCTCCTGTTGATCCCGTTGCCGCTCATCCTGGAGCGGTTCCGGCCGAGGGTGGTATGGCCGTCGTTCCGAGGGTTCGCCAGGGCGAGGCGCACGGCCTGGAACTGGCTGTCGCCGATCCCGCCGATCCTGCGCGGCCTGGCGATCGGCTGCCTGGCGGTGGCGCTGGCCCGGCCGCAGACCGTGGGAGGGACCACGAGGGTCGAGGGGCGGGGGGTGGCGATCGTCGCGGCCCTCGACCACAGTTCGAGCATGAACGCCGCCGATTTCCCGGCCGACCTGGGCTCGCGGACGACCTCCCGGCTCGAAGCCGCGCGGGCCACGTTCCGGGAGTTCGTCGCGGGGCGTCCCGACGACCTGATCGGCCTGGTGGTCTTCGCGAACTACCCCGATCTCGCCTGCCCGCCGACGATCGACCATTCCTTCCTGATCGACGCGGTCAACGCCGTCCGTCCGGCGACGCCGGGGGACGACGGCACCAACATCGGCGACGCCCTGGCGATGGGGCTCGATGCGCTCCGCGACTCCCCTCCCAGGAAGAAAGTGCTGGTGCTGCTGACCGACGGAAATAACGAGCCGGCCGTCCCCAATCCGCTCGACCCCGAGGAAGGGGCGCGGCTGGCCCAGGCGCTGGGGGTCACGTTGCACACGATCGCCATCGGCACGCCGGGGGGGTTGCTCCGCTCGACCGAAACCACAACCAGGCTCCCGGTCACCCGGGAGGCCGAGGGGCCGAATCTCGCGATGCTGGAGCGGCTGGCCAAAATCACTGGGGGACGCGCGTTCTCGGCCACCGATGCCGACGGCCTCCGCAAGGTTTTCGAGGCCATCGACGCGATGGAGAAGAGCCCGGTTCGCGGCGAGATCAAGACCCGATATGATGAACAGTACGCCCCCTGGGCCGCCTCGGCGCTGGTGCTGCTGGTCGTCGACCGATTACTCTCCAACGGCCGATTGCGGCGGCTGCCCTGAGTCACGTCGTCCTCGCTTTGGAAGTGAAAGAGGCGAAGTCCCCTTGAGTTTCGCGCGGCCTGAATCGCTCTGGCTCCTCGGCATCCTCCCGCTCCTGACGATTTGGGGATTGCGGAGCGCGCGCCTGCGCGGCCGAGGGTGGGAAGCGATGGCCCAGCGCGGCCGGCCTCCGGGGGACGGGACCGGCTGGTGGATCGCCGCCGCGTTCTGCGTGATCGTCGCCCTGGCCCAGCCGAGATGGGGCCTCGATCGCCCCGACCACCTCCCGCCGGGGCACGACGTGGTGCTGCTCGTCGACACCAGCCGGAGCATGGGGGCGGAAGACGCGGTCCCCAGCCGGCTCGGCGTCGCCCGAGAATCGGCCCGGAGCCTGATCGATGCCCTCGGCAAGAGCCCGGGCAACCGGATGGCGATCGTCGCCTTCGCGGGGCGGGGGGTGCTCCGGTGTCCCCTCACCGAGAATTCCGGGGCCGTGCTCGATGCGCTCGACCGCCTCAAGCCGGGGGACGTACGACCGGGAGGGACCGACCTCTCCGCCGGCCTGAACGCGGCCCTCGACGCCTTCGACCCGCAGGAGCACGAAGAGGGGCGCACGATCCTGGTGATCTCCGACGGCGAAGACCTCGCCGGGCGCTGGGAGCAGGGGACGCTGCTCGATCGGCTGAACAAGGAGAGGGTCGTCGTCCACGCCGTGGCCATCGGCGACCCCGAGCAGGGGCACACGGTCCCCGTTTCGAGCGGCCCGGCCCGGAACGGCACCTCGCAGCCCGCCGATCCGGCCGCGAGCCCGGGAGGGGTCGCGCAGCCCCTCATGTATCGAGGGGAGACGGTCCTCTCCCGACGCGTCGACACGGCGCTCGAGGCGATCACCAGGGAGACCGGCGGGACGATCATCCGGCTCGGCCTGGCCTCGGCGAATCTGGGGAACCTCTACACCACGCAGATCGAGCCGGTGGCGCGGCGCACCCGGGCCGAGAAGCGGATCTCCGAGCGTATCGAGCGGTTCCCCCTGTTCGTGTGGACCGGCCTCGTCCTGGGGCTCTTCGGCTGCCGGCCGCGAGCGATCCGCAGGGTCCGGAATCGCGCCTGGCTGGGAGCCGGCAAGGGATTGGGCCGGCTCCTGCTCCGGCCGCTTCGCATCCGGCCCGGCCGGCTCCAGAAGGGCCTGGCGGCGATCGGGTTGCCGTTCCTCCTCATCATCGCCGGGGCCGGCGACGGCGAGGAAAAAGGCGATCGGACAGGCGATCACCGCGAAGGGCTATCGCCTCGAACGTTGATGTCCCGAGGGATCGCCGCCTACGAGTCGGGGCGCTTCCAGGAAGCCCGCGACGACTTCGAGGCCGCGATTCGGCGGCAACCGGCGCTCGCCGTCCCCCGCTACAACGCCGCCGCCGCGCAATTCCAGCTCGGACGATTCGTCGAGGCCCAGGCGGGCTATCTGGAAGCCGGGGAGCGGGCCAGTCCCGCCCTGCGGACCAAGATCGATTTCGCGCTGGGGAATACCGCGCTGGCCCTGGGAGACATCGACGGCGCGATCGCCCACTACGATCGCTGCCTGGTATCGACCGAGCCCGGCGAATCGCTCGATGCCGTCCGCCGGGATGCCGCGATCAACCGCGAGTTCGCCGCCGAGCAGTCCAGGTCGATCGCCGCGAATCCGCCCCCGCAACCGCCTCGGGAGCGAGACAGCCAGGGTCGGCCGAAGGCCGACGATTCCTCCGCGCATCCCCCGACGGAGGAGGGA
>CALKTZ010000268.1 GCA_937997355.1 uncultured Planctomycetales bacterium
GAAGAAGTCCTCCTCGGCCGTCAAAGTCGAGACCCTGTCCGTCCCCAATGGGACCGAGGCGGTCGTCCTGGCCATCGACGGGGAAGATGCCCGCATCCGCCTGGAAGGGGAGGGGCATGCAGGGTTGATCACCTGGGTCGAATCGGCCAAGCTAGAGCCGATTCAACCTTGATTCCGCGGTCCGATCGACAAGGTTCTTCATCCCATGACCCGCTTTTCCAACCTGACGGGACTCCTGGCGATCTCCTTGATCCTGGGCTGCGGCTCGCCCTCCGAAGATCCCTCCATTCCTCGCGTGCGGATCGCCGCCGCCAGCGACCTCCAAACCGTCTTGCCCAAGATCATCGAGCAATTTCGCGCGAAACACCCGATCGACGTGCAGCCCGTCTTCGGCGCCTCGGGTCAGCTTGCGAAGCAGATCGGGCAGGGGGGGCCGTTCGACCTGTTCCTCTCCGCGAACAGGACTTTCGTCGAGGATCTGGTGGCGAAAGGGGCCATCGATCGGGACTCGGTCCATCCCTACACGCGAGGGATTCTGGCCGTGGCGGTCAACCCGAACTCGGGCGTCGAAGTGAAGAGCCTGGCCGACCTCGCCAGGCCCGAGGTCAAGAAGATCGCCATCGCAAATCCGGCGTTCGCGCCTTACGGGATCGCGGCGATGCAGGCGATCGAGCGAGGCAAGCTCAAGGATGTGGTCGCCCCCAAGCTCGTCATGGCCGATTCCGTGCGTCATGCATTCCAGTTCGTGCAGACCGGCAACGCCGAGGCCGGGCTGATCGCGGATTCGGTCATGTCGGGAACCGATCTTCAAAATGTTTATATCTACCCCACCCTCTACGACGCGATCATCCAGTACCTGGGGGTCGTCGCACAATCGAAGCACAAGGAATCGGCCGGCCTGTTCGCCGATTTCTTGCGAGGCGAGGAAGGGCAGGCGATCTTGAAGAAGGCCGGGTTCGCCCGGGTCGAGACGGCCTGGCCGGATGGCCTCCCCCCCGAGACGACCAGGTGATGGTTCCCGGCTTCCTCTCCGATCTGGCCCCGTTCTGGCTCTCGCTCCAGGTGGCCGCATGCGCGACGGCGGTCGTCGTGGCGATCGGGCTGCCGCTGGCCCTGCTGCTGGCGCGGGGGCGATTCCCCGGCCGGAGCCTGCTCGCGGGATTCCTGACGCTCCCGCTGGTCTTGCCGCCGACCGTCCTGGGTTTCTATCTTCTCGAACTTTTCGGGCGGCAGGCCCCCCTGGGAATCTGGCTGGAGCAAACGCTCGGTGTGTCGGTGGTGTTCCACTGGTCGGGGGCCGTGGTGGCCTCGGCGGTCGCCGCGTTCCCCCTCTTCCTGATCCCGGCCCGCGGGGCGATCGAAGGGATCGATCCCGAATTGGAAAACGCCGCCCGGCTCCTCGGTCGGGGAGAGCTTTCGGTCTTCCTGGATGTTACGCTCCCGCTCGCCTGGAGAGGGCTCGCCGCCGGGGCCATCCTCGCGTTCGTGCGCGCCCTCGGAGACTTCGGGGCCACGCTCATGGTCGCCGGCAACATTCCTGGGCTCACGCAAACCGCCTCCCTGGCGATCTATGAAGCCGTTCAGGCCGACGATCGCGCCCGGGCCTTCCGCCTCACGCTCATGATCTCGGCGGTCGCCATCGCGGCCCTGATGTTCGTCCAGCGGACCACGGCAAACCGTCCGGCCAGGTCTTGACTCCCCCAGGCTATTCAACAATTCTTGAAGATTGCCGTAGAGTGGTCGATAGTGAGTGTGGCGCCCGGTCGAATTGCGTTCGGCGCGGGTCTCCCGACCCCGCCGAAAATCACGACCGAAGGTCTCCCGATCTTCGCGGCCGCACAGGCCCGCGAAAGATGGGACAGGCACGCCCGGGTACCGGCGAGCCAGTCCCGTTTTCGCTCCGGCCCCAGACAGACGGAAGCCTGGACATCGAGGCAGACGCGTATGTTGACATTCCACGATCACGACGACCGGGGCACGCGACGGTCATTCCTCCGGATCGGCGGGTCCGTTGCCCTCGGGGCAGGTGGGCTGAGCCTGGCCGACCTCGCCGCACTCCGGGCTCGCGCGGAGGAAACCCCGAAAGTCCTCACCGGCAAATCGGTGATCTTCCTCTTCCTGCACGGCGGCCCGAGTCAGTTCGAAACGTTCGACCCCAAGATGGACCGCCCCGAGGGAATCCGGAGCGCGACCGGCGAAATCCCCACCCGAATCCCCGGCATCACCTTCGGCCGCGATTTCCCCCGCCTCGCCTCACGCGCAGACAAGCTGACCATCGTCCGTTCGTACGTGCCGGGCGATCCCAACCACGATCTCAAGCCGCTCGTCGGCCGCGATTCGTTCGGCGCGAACACCGGTTCCATCCTCTCCAGGGTCGCCGGGCCGAACCATCCCCGGACGGGACTCCCCACCAACGTTCTGCTCTTGCCGAGGGCCGTCGACCCCACCGCTCAGCCGGGCACGCAGAGCTTTGGCCGGTTCGATTCGACCGGCGTCCTCTCCTCGGCCTTCGCGCCGTTCGACCCGAGCCGGGGAGAGAACGCCTCGGACGGCCTGAAGCTGAACATCCCTCGCGAGCACTTCGACGACCGTCGACGGCTCCTCGCCCTGCTCGATTCCGCCGCGCGATCGCTCGAACAGGGGAAAAGCGTCGAGGCGGCCGATCGGATCCGTCGGCAGGCGTATCGCCTCCTCGAAGGGGGGCTGGCCGAGGCATTCGACCTCTCCCGCGAAGATCCGAAGCTCGTGGCCCGCTACGACACGGCCCCGATGGTTCGCGTGGAATCGATCGACAAGAAGTGGAATAACCACAAGAACTACGCGGACAATGCGAAGTCGCTCGGCAAGCTCCTGCTGCTGGCGCGTCGACTCTGCGAACGAGGCTGCGGGTTCGTCACCGTCACGACCAATTTCGTCTGGGACATGCACGCCGACCAGAACAACGCCCCGATGGTCGAAGGGATGCGGTACATGGCCCCGCCGCTCGACCACGCCCTGAGCGGCTTCATCGACGACCTCCACGCGCGGGGGCTCCAGGACAAGATCCTGCTCGTCGCATGCGGCGAGATGGGCCGATCGCCGCGCATCAATGCCACGGGGGGCCGCGACCACTGGGGCAATCTCGGCCCCTTGTTACTCGTCGGCGGCGGCCTGGCGGGGGGGCAGGTCATCGGCCAATCGAACCGCGACGGCGCCGCGCCTCAGTCCGAGCCGATCACGAACCGGCACCTGCTCGGGACCATCTTCCGCACTCTCTTCGACGTCGCCGAGCTTCGGCTCGTCCCCAACCTCCCGCGCGAGATCGCGCAGGTCATGGCGAGCTACGAGGGAATCCCGGGGCTGGCTTGACGGTGGTGTAATCCTGACCGCCCGAGATACCTTGAGATTCCAAATAGGAACTGCCTGGACAATCGGCATTTTCCCGCAAGCCGGAAGCAGGTTGTGCCGATCTTTCGAACTGTATCGGATCGCTACGGCCCCGGCTCGACGCCGTGGGTGAAGGTATCCGCTGGCCGGAATGGTCCGTAAGCCCGAGCGTCCCGCCTTCGAGGGCTCGGCGCAAACCAGTGGGAAAGGAGTTCCCGATGAGTCGGCTTGCTCAGTTAGGCTTGGGGCTGTTCGGTTTGGCACTGGCGGTGCCGGTTTCGGCGCAAAGCGTTCCGGCGGGCATGGATGCGCCGGGATATGCCGAGACCGCGCCGGGCATGGAGGCACCGCAGGCCCGAGCCGCGTCGCGTCACGATCACAAGGGGCTTTTCGGCTGGCGTCATTGCGCCGAATGCCAGCGGGCCCGCGCCAAGGCTCGCGATGGAGTCGATGTTCCGCCTCCGCCGTCTTCCATGCCGACGGGGATGGTGATGCAGGGCAAGGCCGTGCATGGCCACAATCATGCTCAAGGCCACGTCCACAACCCGATGCCGGCCTCGCACCTCCAGGGTGAAACCTGCACGGCCTGCGAGCAGGCCGCGGCGGGGGGCGGCACGATCATTTCCGAGACGGTGGTGATGTCGAATGATCCCAACTCGCCGGGCTATGCCTCGGTCGGCGGGCCTTCGGCACCGGGTTATGCCTCGGTCGGCGGCCCGAGCCCGGTCGGTGGAGCGGCTCCGAGCCCGATCGGCGTCGCCCGCGCCCACACCGGCCCGGGGGCCCCGGCCGGTGCGATGGCGGGTCGCAGCTCGTTCGGCACGCAAGATTCGTCCGTCATGCCGACGAGCGCCGCAATTCCCCCCGCCCCCACGCCCATGGGAGCCCAGGGGCCGGCGCGTCCCCGCGTGCTCAGCCACCTCTTCGGAATCTCCGACATCGCCCGCGATCGCCGGGAACGCCGAGGGAAGAAGGCGGAGAAGGAACGCGAGGATCACGCGTCGATCGCCTACGACCAGGGCTCCCAGCCGGTCACCGAACTGCCCGCCTCGATGGTCTACGGCAAGGGCGATCATTGATCGCGAACGGAACGATCGACTGCTCATGAGGTTGCCGCCAGGTAACCTCGCCCGATGAGCGGAACGAACCGCGAAACTTAACCGGCTTTTCGGGTTACACCGGAAGGCCGGTTTTTTTGCGCCCCCGGACGCGATGAAACGATCGAGCCTCCCGACGCCGGAGGCCGATGAACTACCCCGAGGTCAAGATGCGGGTCGCGGGCTCCTGGGAGGAGCCGGTCCCGACCGCCGACTTCCCTCCCGAGGTTCATCCGAAGGGGGGATGGTGGGCTGCCGTCGCGGGTGTCGTGACGGAACGACTTGGCCGGGCTGATCGTGACATCCGCGCGAAGGATAGCGTGGGCACGTCCGCCGCTCGCTCGAATCCGGACACTCCAGGAGGGGGACCCGACGATTAACAAGGGAGTGATCATGAGCTTCGGAAAATGGCGAGGGGCACCGCTCGCGTGCGTGCTGACGGCCGCCCTCGGTTGGCTCACGGTGGGGGACACCCTGGCGGGCGACTTCCACCACACGATTCCTCGCGTAGTCGAAGCATACGACTACACCACGGGTGGGCCCTATTACGCCCCGCCGATCCCCTACGGGCACTATGCCAAGGATAAGCACGCGGCCATCGCCAAGGCGATCGGCTGCGTCACCTGCAAGCTGAAGGGGCTCTGCAACCTAGGCGGCTGCGGCCTGAACCACCACTGCGGCGATGGCAAGTGCGGCCATGGCCTCGGCGGGCTCGGCGCGGGCTGCGGCCACGGCGAAGGTTCCGGCTGCGGCCAAGGAGGCCACGGCGAGGGCTGCGGCCACGGACTCTTCGGGCACGGACACGGGCAGGCCGTCGCCGGGAATGGGATCGGCAATGCGTTCGATCCGAGCCTCGGGCACGGGCACGGCCATCATGGCGCCGGCCAGGTGATCATGACCGGCCAGGTCGTCGCCTCGCCCCAGGATCCTTGCGGGGTGAACGGCTGCGGCGCCAAGGGGCCGCACGCATCGCACCTCGCCAACGCCCTGGGGAAGATTCGCTGCGGGCTCTGCAAGGGACGCGGGCTCGGCTGCGGGCTCTGCGGAAATTCCGGCCTCGCCGACCCTTGCAACGGCTGCGGCGGTCGCGGCTGCGACGGCTGCCGAGGCCTGGGCTGCCACGGGCTCGGCCTGGGCTGCGGCTCCCTCTGCGGCAAGTTCGCAGGGCTCGGGAACAAGGCCCACAGCAAGCTCGCCGGGCTGTTCGCCCATCGCCAGAAGATCGAGTATTTCGTCGGCCCTGGCGGGCCGGTGCCGATCACACCCGGCTACGTCCCCTATGTGATCTCGACCCGCTCGCCACGCGACTTCTTCTCCTTCGCCCCCATGAATCCGGACGACATTTATCCTTGATCCAACAGGGAAAGTGATCGCGAGGAGCCGGGCGGATGAACGAGAATCCGCCCATCCCGGAAATTTCCGAACGCTCATCCCCTGGACCCGACCTCGGAAGGAGGTCGGGCCGGGGGTTTGCCGATCAATCAATGCACAGGATGGATTGATTGCTTCGAGTTTGAATGGACGAGCCGGGGATCGGCCTTGTCTTTCGCGATGGCCCGGGGCCATCGGCATCCGCCGATCGGGATCGTACCAGGACGGTAGGCCGAATTTCGCAAGGAGGAACTCATGCGAGTCCAAGGCCATCGGCAGCAAAATCCGCGGCGAGATTCGCACGCTTCGAGGCGGTGTGGGTTCTTCTCCGCCGCGGGCACGGCCTTTCTTTTCGTCACGGCCTTCGTCCCATCCCGGGGGATGGCCCAGGTCGCGGAGCCCCGCATCCCCAACGTCCACGAGCGGAGCGGGCTCCTGATGCGTTTCGTCGAGCCCCCCGAGCTCTATCCCGCCGACAAGACCCGGGATGCCTTCTACGGGACCCGCTTCGGCGACTCCGGGCTGGTCAAGCATCCCAACACAATCAAGGACGGCGGCCTCTACGGCCTCGGCTGGAAGGCCAACGACACGCAGAGCGTGGCCCCCTATTTCTACGGCAGCCCGGGCGCCAGCACCATCGACCCGAACGGCGGCAGCCGCCCCTGGTGGCGTCCGCTCCGGCTCTTCCAGGGGCTCGTGCAACCGTTCCGCCCGGTCGGCATGTATTACGAGAGGGGGAGCTACACCCCGATCTACGACCTCGATCCCATCGCCCCCGGACCAGGACCCTATCCTTATCCGTTCTACTTCAACTGGTATCGCGGCGAAGGCTGGTTCAACCACAAATAAGTCGCGTCCGTCCATCGCGAACAACCCCGACCCTCGCCGAACCCCGTTTCGTTCGGCGAGGGTCGCTTGCCGCGCGGTCCGGGCCGATCGGCATGCCAAACACATTTCACCCGTTCGATGCTTATTTTCAACCATGCGATCAAGTATGTATTGCCGCCGCCATGCTGTTTTGGCACCATCCTTGTCCGTAGTTCTTAATTGATAAATCAACCAGCTCGATGACAAGGAGTTGATCATGAAGTTCGCCGTGGCGCTGATGGCGATGGTGCCCTTCTTATTCGTGCAATCGGCGAATGCGTCGCCGGTGCTTGTGACCTTCAGCTATACATTCCAGGATAATACGATCCTCTCCGGCACGGTCGAGGGAGACCTCCAGGCGGACGGCAATCGCGTCCTCGACCTCCACAACATGGATGCCACCTATTCCGGACTGCCGGGATCGCATTTCACCTTCGGCCCCCCGTACGGCCTTACCGACGTGCTCTCCCTCAACGGTGCCCCACTCAATTTCTGGGGATTCGCCACCGACCCCTCCGTCCTCGGGCCGCATCTCGGTTTCATCGTCTCAAGACTCGGTTCGACCAATGATGTGACGATCGGCACGTTCACCACGGAAGCTAATTTGGTCGCCTATCCGTCCGGACCGGACACCGTCGCGGCCGAGCAATTCGTGCGAGCATCCTACACGGCCTCGGCCGTCGCCGTGCCGGAACCCTCCTCCCTCGCGCTCGCGGGCCTCGGGCTCATCGGCGCCATCGGGATCGGACGGGCATGGCGGAAGAAAGCCTGACGCCGCGCCGGAGATTCGATTGAGACGATCCACGCCGATGTCGGCGTCCCTTCTCCGAGGCTCGCGGCATCGGCTTCTTTGCTTGTTGCCGGAACTGGTGTCGCATCATTCCCAAGCCTGATGATCCAGGCTCGCTTCACGATCGGGCGATGCGCGACACCGGGAATTCTGCGATGATTCTCGAATCCGCCCGGCCGGCCGTCTTCGAGAAAATTGCCGGTTTGCAACACGCAATCCGCCGATCATCCCTCCTATACCCCCCAGAGTCCCCTTGCATTGTCCAATGAGGACAAATTGACGAGAATTTCGACCCCAAAGAGAGGTGGTGGGGTGCTTGACAAGGGAAAACCGATCCTCTAGAGTGGCCGAAATTGTTACAAGGCGTCCACATGCGCCCAGATTGAACCCTGGCGTAGAGGTCGTAAAACCAGCGGGTTCATCGCCTGAACGGGCAACACCTGCTCGACGCCCCTCGTAGTCACACCCGGTGCAGAGTAGAGCCTCCATGGACAACCCGATTCAGGTCGACCTGGGCCGGATCGCGCAGGATCTGCAGATTCGGCGCGTGCAGGTGGAGAGTGTCGTTCAACTCCTGGACGAAGGGAACACGATTCCCTTTATCACTCGATACCGGAAGGAACGGACCGGCAATCTGAGCGAGGTGACGATCCGCGAGATCCAGATCCGCGTCCAGCGGGTCCGGGATTTGATCGAGCGGAAGGAAACGATCCTCAAGACGATCGAGGCCCAGGGGAAGCTCACCCCCGAGCTCGCCGCCGCCATCCGCGCCGCCGACAACCCGAAGCGCCTCGAAGACCTCTACCTCCCCTTCAAGCCCAAGAAGCGGACCAAGGCTTCTGAGGCCCGCGAGCGCGGCCTCGAGCCCCTGGCGTTCCGGATCTGGCAGCGCGACGAGACCTTGACCGACCTGCCCGCCGCGGCCCAGGAATTCGTCAATGCCGAGAAGGGGATCGAGACTCCGGAGAAGGTGCTGGAGGGAGTGGGGCACATCCTCGCGGAAGCGATCAGCGAGATGGCCCTGGTTCGCGACGCCGTGCGCAAGCTCGTCTGGAAGACCGGCAAGCTCGTCACCACCAAGGGGGAGGTTGCCGAGGGGCAGGGGCTCGAATACCGGGATTACTTCGAATACACCGAGCCGATCGCGCAAATCCCGCCGCATCGCGTCCTGGCGATCAATCGGGGGGACAAGGAAGGGCCGCTCAAGGTCAAGCTGGAAGTCTCCCGCCCCGACCTCGACGCGGCGTTCTTCTCGCAGCTCCCGCTCGAAGACCATCCCCAGCGCGAGTTCTTCCACGCCGCAGCAGTCGACGCGCTCGAACGCCTGATCCTCCCGAGCATGGAACGCGAGGTTCGCCGGGACCTGACCGAAGGGGCCGAGAAGCACGCCGTCGACGTCTTCGCCCGCAACCTGAGGAGCCTGCTCCTCCAGCCACCGATCCCCAAGCAGCCGGTCATGGCCATCGATCCCGGCTTCCGCACCGGCTGCAAGATCGCCGTGCTCAACGCGCAAGGGGACATGCTCGACCAGGGGGTGATCTATCCCCACGCACCCCAGAACCGGCGATCCGAGGCCAAGATCGTCCTCAAGGATCTGGTCGGCAAGCACGGGGTCGGCGTGGTGGCGATCGGCAACGGGACCGCCTGCCGGGAGACCGAGGAGCTGATCGCCGAGATCATCACCGAGGGGACCATATTCAGCCAGAATCCCGACGCCGTCATCCCGGCCCCGGGCGCCGCCCCGGCCCCCGAAGCCTCCGCCGAGCCCCAGGCCGGCGGATCGGAATCGCCCCAGAGCCCGGAAGAATCGTCGCCCGCACAACCAGCCGAGCCGAGCTCCCCCCCGGAGCATATCTCCGTCGAGCCGGACGCCCCCCCTCAAGATCCGGCCGTCGACCCGATCGCGGAAGGCCCGGCCCCGGAACCAGAGGCCGCCGCCTCCGACGAGTCGGAACAGGCCTCCAGGTCGGCGGGGACAGTCGAGGGCCTCTCGATCGAAAATCTCCCGCCGATCAGCGGCGGAGCCCCCGACTCGGAAAGCGACACCGCCTCGGGGGAATCGGCCCTCCCCCCCGAATCCGCTCCCGCCACCCCGGCTCCTCCCGAGCCGAGCGAATCCGGATCGGCCGAGGCCCACGTTTTGACGCCGGAAGCCCCGAAGGCCGAGGTTCAGGCGCAAGCTGAGGAAACCCATCCGGCCCCCCCGGCGGAACCCTCCGAAGTCCCTGTCGACGCGACGGCCGTGACGACGGACGCCCCCCAGGCAAGCGAGGAAACTCCTCCAGCCGCCGAAGGTGAAACTTCGGCCAACGCCGAGGGAGAAGCCAAGGGACAGTCGGGGCAACCAGGAAAGCCGGGGCAAGGGAAGGGCAAGCAATCCGGCGGTCGTGGCCGATCGGATCAGCGATCGCGAGGCCCCAAATCGAAGCCGGCCGGGCCTCCCCCCCCGCAGGAGCCGCCCCGCCCCCACCCGGCGGACAACCTCCTGGCGCAGCTCGCCTATGTCATCGTGAACGAGGCGGGCGCGAGCGTCTATTCGACGAGCCAGGTCGGCCGAGACGAATTCCCCGACTCCGATGCCACGCTCCGCAGCGGGATCTCGATCGGGCGCCGACTCCAGGACCCGCTCGCCGAGCTGGTGAAGATCGAGCCCCAGAACATCGGCGTCGGCCTCTATCAGCACGACATCAACCCCAAGTTTTTGAAGGAAACCCTGGACGCGGTGACGTCGAGCTGCGTCAACTTCGTCGGCGTCGACCTCAACACCGCCAGTGTCTCCTTGCTCCGGCACGTCTCGGGGTTGAATCAACTGACCGCCCGGCGGGTCGTCGAGCACCGCAAGGAGAAGGGGGCGTTCACCAATCGTGAGCAGTTGATGCAGGTCGAAGGGATCGGACCCGCGAGCTACACGCAGGCGGCCGGGTTCCTCAAGATCCTCGACGGCGAGAGCCCTCTCGACCGGACCTGGGTCCACCCGGAGAGCTATCCCGCGGCGGCCAAGCTGCTCGAAATGCTCGGCTTCTCCCCCGACGCCGTCCGCGACAAGGAGAAGCTCGCCGAGCTCCGCGGCAAGCTGGCCGAGGTGAATGTCGAAGCGGTCTCCAAGGAGCTCGAAATCGGCGAGCTGACGCTCAAGGATATCATCGAGGCCCTCAGCCGGCCCGAGCGGGACCCCCGCGACGACCTCCCCAAGCCGATCTTCAAGAAGGGCATTCTCCGGCTCGAAGACCTGACCCCCGGTATGGAGTTGAAGGGGACCGTCCTGAACGTCGTCGATTTCGGCGCGTTCGTCGACATCGGGCTGAAAGACTCCGGACTCGTCCACATCAGCCAGTTGGCCAACCGCTACATCAAGAGCCCGCACGACGTGGTGAGCGTGGGAGATGTCGTCTCCGCGTGGGTCATCGGCGTCGACCAGGAACGGAAGCGGGTCTCGCTGACGATGGTCAAGCCCGGGACCGAGCGCCCGCAACGGACCTCGCAGGGCGGGGGCCGTGGCGGCTCGCGTGGCGATCAGCCGAGAGAAGGGCAGGGGCAGGGGGGCCGTCGAGGCGGCGGACGCAATGCGTCGCGTCCTCCCGGCTCGTCGTTGACCGCTCCCCCCGTGGGGGCGCCTCCGGTCACGGTCCTCAACGAAAATCAATCGCGGCGATCGGACCGAGGGCCGGGCTCGCCCGGCCCCGGGACGTCGGGCTCCTCGCGTGAAGGCCGGCCCAACCAGGGGGGCGGAGGAGGCGGTTCGCGCTTCGGCTCCGGCGGCCCTCCTCGCGGCGGATCGCGCGGCGGATTCTCCGGCGGAGGACGCCCCGGCGCCGGCCGCTTCGACCGGCCCAACGCGGGAGGATCTTCGGCCGGTTCCGCGCCTCGTCCCAGCCGGCCGTCCAGGCCCTTGCCCCCCCCGCCGCCCCTCACCAAGGACGCGATCGAGGGGAACGTGCCGCTCCGCACCTTCGGGCAGCTCAAGCAGCTCTGGGCCGCTCGAAGCTCCGACGAAGAGCAAGGGCAAGGGGGGACGGGGCCATCGGCACCGCAAGCCGCCCCGGCCCAGGAACCTGCTCCGGGGGCCGCTCCCCAGCAGGGGGAAACCCAGCCGACCGACACGCCCAGCTCGGAATGATCGAGCCGGGCCCGGCCTACGGGGACCGGATTTCCCCGACTCGATGAATCGGATTCATGAGCAAGTTCGCCTGGCGCAATCTCCTGACCCGTCCCCTCCGCACGATCCTGGCCCTGATCGGCCTCTCGATCCCGATCCTGGGGGTGTTGGGTCTCTTCAGCGTTTCCAACGGATTGCGCGACCTGGTGGGGGATACCCTCAGCCAGATCGAAGGGGTGATCGTCCTGAGCGACACGGCCGCCACGCCGATCCTGAGCCGCCTCCCCGCCGACCTCCCCGACAAGCTCCGGAAGATCCCCGGCATTCGGGCCGTCGCCCCCGAAATCTGGTCGCTCGCCCCCGAGGTCGAAGGGCAGAATATTCTGGGACGCGCCCTCAAGGGGATCAAGAAGGGGGCCGAATCGCTCCTGGATACCCCGCTCGTCGCCGGCCAGGATCTCGCCGCCCATGCCAACCTCAAGAGCGCCGTCTTCCCCAGGGCGATCAAGGAGGGGCGGTTCCTGAAGGCCGAGCTGGACCGGGGCAAGCCGCACGTCGTCATCAGCCGCAAGTTCGCCAGGGAATTCGCCGACGACCCCGCGAATCCCAAGAAGGTGGGGGACACCCTCAAGATCGGCGGCAAGCCGTTCGACATCGTCGGCATCTACGAGACCGGGTCGATGTTCCTGGACGTGGTGATCGTCATGGACATCGACACCGCCCGCACGCTCGTGAGCATCCCCGAGGGCTATTCGAGCGTCTACGTGGAGGCGGCTAACCCCACCGGCTACGACAAGCTCATCGCCGAGATCGAGGAGACCCTGCCCGGGGTCCACGCCCGGAGCATGGACGAGGTGAAATCGAACTTCGGGATGCTCATGGGGCACGTCGACCGCTTCCTGCTCATGACGGTCAGCCTGGCGCTCCTGGTCGGCGTGGTGGGGATCGTCAACACGATGCTGATGAGCACCTCGGAGCGATTCGTCGAGTTCGGGGTGATGCGAACCAACGGCTGGTCGAGCGGCGACGTCCTGAAGCTCGTCACCCTCGAAAGCGCATTGCTCGGGCTCATGTCGGGAATTCTGGGCTGTCTCCTGGCCTGGCTGGGAACAGTCATTGCGAACCAATTCATTGGAGGTGGAGTGCGGCTCGGACTGGCCCCCTCCCTCTTCGCCCTCGGGCTTGGCCTCTCGATCGTTACGGGGACGCTCGGCGGCCTCTACCCGGCATGGCGGGCCGCGCGGCTGGTCCCCATGGAAGCGATCCGGCTGGGATCGCACTAGCGACGAAGACGGGCAATTGACGGGGCGGGGGACCGATTGGTTTCCGGCTCCCTTCCCCCCGCAGGGCATGCCGGACTCCACGCTCCCGAGAGGTCGACCGATGATCGAGGTGAGGGACGTTCACAAGAAGTATCGCAGCGGAACCCGCTGGGTCGAGGCCCTCCGGGGGATCAGTTGCCACATCGACCGGGGGCGTTTCGCGTTCATCGTCGGGCCGAGCGGCTCGGGCAAGAGTACGCTCCTCTACATGCTCGGGAGCGTCGACGCGCCGACCTCGGGCGAGATTCTCGTCGAAGGGATCGACCTGAACCGGATGTCCGAGGCCGAGAAGAACGTCTACCGCCGCGACAAGGTCGGCTTCATCTTCCAGGCGTTCAACCTGATCAGCAACCTCACCGCGCTCGAGAACGTGCTGATCCCGTTCCTCCCACGAGGCGTCACGCCCGAGCAG
>CALKTZ010000269.1 GCA_937997355.1 uncultured Planctomycetales bacterium
AGGACAGGATCAAGAGCGGCACGATCAGCTTCAACGAGGAGGACAGCCCGTTCAACTGGGTCGATCTGTTCGGTGCCGGCCCGGCCACGATCATCTCCTGGACGAGCAGCTACAGCGGGACCGGCGTACTCGGCGAGGCGGAACTCGCCACCGCCGAGAAGGGTGGGCAAGTTTACGACGAGGCGACCAAACAGCTCGCGCGCTTCGTGAGCTGGTTCCAGGCTCGTCCCAAGGACCGGCGCCAGGATCTCCACCGAGTCCCCCCGACCATGCCGATGCCCTGGGGGCAGCGATCGTTCGGCGAGTGAGTCGTCGGTCCTGCTCGCAGCCTGGGCTCAGGGGACGTCCGGCTGATTCAGCTTTTCGAGTTCGAGCATCGCGTTCATGGCGGCGATGACGAGGATCACGTCTCCGGGACGGAGAACGTTCGACAGGCTGGGGTCGATCTCGTCGCCGGACTCGGTGTGGTGCATCACCACGTTGACCCGGCGATCCGCCTGGATCTCCCCGACGGTCTTCCCGACGAGCTTGCCGGATTCGTGGATGGTCAGGTCCGTCAATTGAACATCCTGGCCGGCGACCTGGAACCGCTGATAGACCTTGCGCCCGGTCGCGGCCGCGATGAAGGCGGGGGCCGCAACCTGCGAGGTCGAGATGGCCGGCATCGCGAAGGCCCCGGCGATCTTCCTGGCCAGCGTCTCGTCGAAGAGGCGGATCACGATCCTGGCCTCGGCGTTCAGCTCCCGGGCCGTCATCGCCACGTCGAGGTTGGTCAGGTCATCGCTCGTGACGACGATGACCCCCTTGGCCCAGCGAATCCCCGCCTGTTCGAGCGTCGAAGCCATCCGAGCGTTTCCCTGGATGACCGGCACCTCCTCGTTGTTGTAGAGTTCCGCCAGCAGTGGGGCATCCCCTCGAATGTCGACGGGGACCACGGTCTCGCGCAGGTCGAGGAGGTCGCGCACCACCTGGTAGCCGACCTTCCCCACCCCCACCACGATGATGTGATTGCGGCATAGAGAGGCCATGATGCGATTCCACTCCGGCAGGTTTTGCTTGCGCGAGAAGATCAGGTAGGCGAGCCGGACCAGCGAGATCGGGAACAGGAAGAACAGGGGTTGCAGATACCATTCCTCGGGGAAATCGAGCGACGATTCGAGGAAGATCATCAAGAAGACGGTGTGGCACGATCGGGCGAAGGAGACGTCGACCCCTCCCGCGTGGTAGTACCGGTTCAGGATCAAGCCGCCCGAGAAGACCAGGAGCCAGAAGACGAACAGGGGCCAGCGGAATTCCCAGAGGAGAAATCGGAAGAAGCGGTAATAGATCAGCAGCCGCTTCGATCCCGCGACCCTGGGAAACAGTCTATACATCGGTCGTCGCCGGTCCTCCAGGCTGTTGCATCAGCGCTTCGAGTCGTCCAGCACTTCGCCGAGCGATCGGTCGAGGATCGCCACCATCTCGTCGATCTGCTCGGCGGTGACGATCAGGGGCGGGCCGAAGGCGATCCAGTGCGGATCGAACCGGCAGAGGAGACCGAGCTCCAGGGCACGCCGCCCGACCCTGGTGCCGATCGCCTGGGCGTCGACGAACCTCCTGTGCGTTGCTCGATCCTCGACGAACTCGATGGCCTGGAAGAGCCCCTTGCCCCGGATATCGCCGATGACCGGATACTTCTCGGCAAGTTCCTGGAACCGTTGCCGGAGCCGGGCTCCCTGGTTTCGAGCGTTGGCCAGGAGGTCTCGCTCCAGGATCTCTTGCAGGACCGCGATCCCCGCCGCGCACGAGATCGGATTCCCCTCGAAGGTATGTCCCTCGACGAAGCCGGGATTCTCGGCGATCGGCCCCCAGAAGGCATCCGCGATCGGCTTGCGGCAGATCATGGCTGAGATCGGGATATAGCCCCCGCTCATCCCCTTGGCGATGCAGAGGACGTCCGGCGTGACGCCGAAGGTTTCGGCGGCGAACATCTGGCCGGTCCGCCCGATCCCGGTGATGATCTCGTCGAAGATCAAAAGGATGTTGTGCCGGTCGCAGATCTCCCGGAGGAGCGGCAGGTATTCCTCGGGAGGGTCGATCACCCCGCCGGTATGCCCGATCGGCTCGACCATGATCGCGGCGACCGTCGCGGGATCTTCCATCTCGACGACGTCGCCGACGATCGTCGCGCAGGTGATTTCGCAGTCCGGATACGATTTGCCGAACGGGCAGCGGTAGCAGGTGGGGGGGAAGACATGCAGGAAGCCGGGCGCGAGCGGCTCATTCACGGTCTTCCGCGACTTGAGCCCGGACGCCGAGAGGGAGCCCAGGGTTGAGCCGTGCCAGGACTGATATCGGGTGATGATCTTGTACTTCCCCGGCGAGCCGGTGAGCTTGTGATATTGCCTCGCCAGCTTGATCGCCGCCTCGGTCACTTCCGACCCGCCGCACTGGAGCTTGACCGTGTTCAGGTCTCCCGGGGCCAGTTCGGCCAGCAGGTCGGCGAGTTGGATTGCCAGGGGGTTGG
>CALKTZ010000270.1 GCA_937997355.1 uncultured Planctomycetales bacterium
CTCGTACTCCTCGAATTCGTCAGCCGAATCCTCCTCGTACGAATCCGAGGCGTAGCCGTACCATTCGCCGGCATCCGCGACAGACGCTTCAAGCTCGACCTTGAGCCGCTTTCTCGCCGTGTGCAGCCGCCGCTTGATGGTTCCCAGGGGGACATCGAGGTCGTCGGCCATCTCGATCAATGAGGCTCCCCGGATATAGAAGGCCACCAGGGTTTCGCGGTCGAGCGTTTTGAGCCGGCCCAGGGCGTCCCAGAGGCGTTCCGCCCGTTCCTTGGTGATCAGCTCGGCGAGGGGCTCCTCGTCCCGATACTCGCCGGCCGCTTCGAGGACGGCCGTTTCGACGCTAGGCGGGGCGACCCGGCGCGTGGCCCGATTGATCGCCATCCGGGCGGCCACCTGGCGCAGCCAACCCGCGAACCGTTCGGGCTCTCGGAGCTGATCGAGCCGTCGCAGCACGTGCAGGAACACTTCCTGGGTCAGTTCCTGCGCCTCGTTGGCGTTCCCGAGCCTCCGCAGGGCGATGGCATAGACCGTCGCCTGAAATTGCTCGGCCAGGCGGCCGAATGCGTCCCGATCACCGACCTGCGCCCGGCGGACCAGCATCGCCGTTTCGGACCACTTGGCCTGCTGGTCGCTGAATCTGCTTGCTTCCGTTTCTCTTTCCGTCTCGAAACTCGCCAACACGGGAACCACCCTACCCCGACCCCGGGGTTGAATCGCCCGATCGTTTCCCTCTCTCGTTCGAGGTTCGATCGGTTGCCATCATGGACGTCGACATGCCTCGCGCCGGGGATTTGCAATCGCGGGCGGTCCCGTCCAGTGCCTCGTCGGAACGAGGGGCGTGGACCGGACCGTGCGGAGATCGCCGGGGCGAAACGACTTTTTTCGACGGCGTGCGCGGAAGCTCAAATCGAGGACGGATCGGGTGATCACGGCCGGCCACCGGATCGATGGCACGATCGGAAACGATCACACTCCCGAGGATCTGAACTCCACCGCGGCGGGCCAGGCACTTCGAACCTCATCGCAACTCGACCGCTACGATTCGACCATGTACGAGTGCTCCGTCGGGCTTCTCCGCGAGGTTGCGGGGGGGCCCACGGTCGACCGGGGGATTTCCTCAATCCGCCGGCGCCAACGCATCAGATCGATTCACGGTGAGGGCGATTCGGCACGCAGGCTAGGCGCGACGAACGGCACTCATGCTCCGGTTGCCGCTGCCGCTGCGGCGTAACTCGCTCGCTTTGCGGCAGGGGGCGCAAAATCTCGGAACCGTTCCGCAAACGATCCGATGCATTGGCCAGGCTGCTGGGATTTGCAGCCGAGCGGGCGTCGTTTCGATACGGATCGAGAATCTCGATCTTGCGATACCTCGGGTTCGGAGCATGGAATCGGAATCGCCGGTACGTCATAAAACCTGCGAATTGCCGGTTCTACCGCATGCCAGCTCATTCCTGCACGCATTAAACCATGATGGTTCTTGCGGATCGTGAGCGCCTTGCCGTTGGTGTTGAGGCTCGTACCGAGGACGAGCGACCGCGTGCCGAGATTCAGCCCATTGAGAAGAGCCGTCTGCGTCAGATTCGTGCGGTTCAACATGGCTAGACCCTCACTTCCGCCAATTTAAGGAAGGCGGGATCAGAAGGTGAAACGATCGCATTCGATGGATAGAGAGGCGATCGCGATCACCGGAGCAGAGGATGGTGAGTCCTCGATAAATCTTCACCGAGTCCTTCAGGCAACACTCTCCGGTTGCCGGGGACACGGCTCGGCCGCGAAACACTCGCGGCCTCCAAGATCAATAACGTCGTCCCGATTGGTCTCAATCGGTCGTACGGCCGTTAGACATCATATCGCCAGGATGGGTTCGCGCAAAATCGAAAAAATTTCCGAACCCATCCCAGGCGACCTCAATCGCGGTGCATGATGGTCAGGAAAGGGCCGCGATGAACGGTCTTAAACCCTTGTTCTGCAAAGAGATTTGGCATGGGGTCGCGGTTCGAGAGGAAGATCCAGCGGAAGTCTTGGGCGAGCTTGGGAAATCCTTTCGGGCGATTCGGTTCCAGGACATAGCTGTAAAGTTTCCGCCTCGACGACAGGGGGGCGGTCACCTCGTAGGCGGCCAGGACGGTCTCGTCCGGGCCGACCTTGTCGATCCATTTCCATGCGGTCTCGGCTTCGCCCGCATCGATCAGGCGAGGGACCTTGTCCAGCCGCCGGGCCAAGTCGAAATCCCCCAGGATCAGCCAACCGGCCGCGATGACCACGCAGGCGGTCAGTTCGATTCGCCATCGGGGACGCTGGAAGATCCACAGGCAGAGCTTCGAATAGCCGACCAGGCCCGCCGCCAGCACGGTGGCCGTCGCCGGGACCGCGTATCGAACGTGGTGCCACGATTCACCTTCCAGCAGCCGCATGGCCCAGAGCCCGCTGCAGAGCTGCCAGATCCAGGGGAATGCCAGGATCGCGACCCGAGGCGCAAAGAGCATGAAGGCGGACCACACTCCCATCCCCAGGACGAGGAAGCCGGACGACGTGACGAGGGTTTCGCCCACCCCCCCCTTGGGACCCAGGAACTGATTGATGTAATGTTCCGGGCCATTCGCGCTGACCACGAAGCGGAGGTAGCCGAAGTAGCCGAACAGGAACCACGCCATGCTTGAAAGGAAGAGGGCGTGCCGCCATCGGAGCGTTCTAGGGGTCGGTTCCGGCTCCCGAGGAGGCATGAACGCGAAGGTCGCGGCGATGATCGCGAACTCCTGCCGGCAGAACATCATCGCCAGCACTCCGAACGTCGTCAGTCCGGGGCGTCGCGAGCGTACCCCCTGCACGGCCCAGAGCACGAACGGGATGGCCAGTTGAAGCTCTCGAAAGTCGTTCCAAACAAGGGGCCAGAAAATTGGCGTGAGCGGGACCAGCAGAACTGCCAGGATCGCCGCCCCATCCGACCTGGTCTCCGAACGCACCAGGCTATAGGTTGCCGGGATGACCCACCAGAACATCACGTTCTGGATCACCAGCAGGGTGATGGGGCTCGGGAAGAGCCAGTAAATGGGAGCTAGGAGGAACCGGATCGGCGTCAGATAGTTCATCACCCAGATCGGCGGCCCCTCGACGCCGAACGACGACAAGGGCCGGACCGTGATGACGCCGTCTCCCTGGGTCAACGCCCAGAACCACTGGTTGTAATAGGCGAGATCCCACGACCAGCCGGATCGAAGCTCGTCATACTGCCGGATGGACTGAAACGTGGTGACCAGCGTGAGGAGGATCGTTAGGAGGGCCACGATCACCCCCCCGAGGATAAGCATGCGGCGGGTGGATCGGCGCTGCTTTTGCGAATTCAGCCAGTTGCCATGGGCTTGATCGAATTCCTTGACCAGATCCCCAAGCGAAGCGCCGGCCAGCCAGGCATCGGTCCCTTGCCATTTGCCGACTCGTCGCAGGTGGGCGAGATCGACCCGAATCGCCTCGGCCAGCTCGGCGGCACGGCTGGGGGCGTTCTCGTCGGCGGTCAGCTCGATCCGAAAATCGGTGATGGCCCTGGCCTGCAGGACCGCGCCGTCGGCATCGCAGAGGAATCGGTCGGGGTCCGATGAGTTGAAGGCCAGGAGGTCGATCTCAGCCTCCCGGACGGTCGAATAAAGGGCGAGATGTCCCGGTTCAACGAGAAAGATGGGCGACTTCACGGGAAGCCCTCGATCAAGGGATTCGGCCGGAACGGGGTGAGACGAAAGCCAGGCACTCATCCTCCCGGTCCGCGACGAAATCGGGCAAGTCGGGGAAACATCATGCTCCCCCGACGAATCGGGAATCTCGTCGAAGGTTTAACTCGCCACGACCGGATTTCGCGGCTTCTCTCCCTTGAGGATTCGAAGCACTTCCTGGGCCGCCTTGGTGCGAAGCTCGACATACCCCTCGGCGCTGTAGAACGCCGAGTGAGGGGTGAGCAGAACCTTGGGATGGTGGCGCAGCCGATCGTCCGCCAGCGGCTCGTGCTCGACGACGTCGAGCGCGGCCCCTTCGATGTGCCCGGAATCGAGTGCGTCCATGAGGGCCTTTTCGTCGACGCAAGGCCCTCGGGCCGTGTTGATCAGATACGAGCCGGGCTTCATCCTGGCGATCGCCTTGGCGTCGATCAGCTTGCGGCTCCCCTCGTCGAGATAGCAGTGGAGGCTGACGAAATGGCTTTGTTCGAGCAATTCGCCGAGGTCGAAGACCCGGCGGATGCCCAGGGCCTTGTCCAGGCCGGTAGGCTGGTACGGGTCGAAGAAAACCACATCCATGCCGAATGCCTTGGCGCGGAGCGCGGTCGCCGTGCCGATTCGTCCGCAGCCGACGACGCCGAAGGTCTTGCCGCGGAGCCGGGGCGTGCCCAGGGCCGGGGAGAAATCCCAGGAGCCGGCCCGGATATATTCATGGCAGATCACCATCCGACGCGCCAGGGCCAGCATGAACATGATGGCATGGTCGGCGACTTCCTCGGAGCCGTAGTCGGGGACGTTGCAGACGATCACGCCATGCCGGGCCGCCGCGTGAAGATCGACATTGTTGTAGCCCACGCCGGCGCGGACCACGCACTTCAGCTTGGGAGCCAGCGAAAAACTCGCCTCGCCGATCTTCTCGATGTCATGAAACAGCAGGATGCCTTCGGTTTCGGGGAGATGAGGCGCCAGCTCCGATTCGTGCATCGCCTTGGCCATCACCAGGCGCACGGAGTCCCCGAAAACCGATTGCTCGACGGACGCATCTTCGAGAAAGTCGGCGGCCAGCACGTTGAACGGAGGCGTAGGCATCACGGTTCCCTGGAAAACTTGGCCCGGTCCCGAGACGGCCCCCTTGGTCCGCCGGGATTCCGGGTGTAGCTTCAATGATCTGGTCTCGGGTCGTCGTCGGATCGCCTCGCTCGACCGACGGCCGGTTGGCCCGATCGGGGCTCGACCCGGATTCGGTTCATATTCTGAGAGATTTTCCGCGCGGAGGGAAGCAAGAGGATGCCGCAAATCAAACAATTGCTCGCGGACGGCAAGGTCGTTCGGGTTTTTGGCGCGGGGCAGCTCATCAGCCCGAAATTGATCGAGATCGTGGGCGAGCATGGGGAGTTCGACGCCCTCTGGCTCGACGGCGAGCATGCCGGGATCGGCATGAAGGACGTGGAGCTTGCGACCATGGCGGCGCGGCCTTACGGGATGGACAATTTCGTGCGGCTCCCCGCGACCGACTATGCGTCCATCATGCGGCCACTCGAAGCCGGGGCGGGGGGGCTCATGGTCAGCATGGTCCGCTCCGCCGAGGACGCGGAACAGGCGGTCCGGTGGGCCAAGTTCTGGCCGCGCGGCGAGCGAGGACTGAACGGAGGCAATCGCGACGGCCGGTTCGGCCTGGTCCCGTTGGCCGAATACACCGCGAAGGCCAACGCCTCGACCTTCATCGGCATTCAGATCGAAACGGCCTCGGCGCTGAACGATGCGGCCGAGATCGCCGCGGTCCCCGACGTCGATCTCCTCTTCGTCGGCCCCGCCGATCTGAGCCAGGTCCTCGGGGTCCCCGGCGACTTCGAAAACCCCCGCTGCTTCGAGGCCATCGAGCGGATCGCCCGGATTTGCGCCGACGCCAAGAAGCCCTGGGGCATCGTCCCCCGAGGCCCCGAATATGCCAACAAGATGCGGTCCTGGGGCTGCCAGATGTTCGTCTTCGGCCTCGACATCCATGTCGTCCACGCCGGGATCCGCGCGGCCAAGGAACGCTACGCCCCCTTCTTCGGCAAATGATCTTCGAATTCTAAAAGGCGACTTCGACTGTTCATTTCGTTCGGCGGTGGTCTCCCGACCCCGCCGGAACCTATGACCGAAGGTCTCCCGTTTCAGGCCCGCCGAAATCCGGACAGGCGGACGCAATTCGGAAAGATTACCTGGCATCCGCCCCGGTTTTCTTCGGGGATGCCTTCTCCTTCGCGGTTCCGGATGCCGCCGGGTTCGGGTTTTCGAGGAGAAGCTCGATCAGCCAATCGCCGCCGAATTTCGTTTCCATGGAAGCGACGCCGGGGAGGCCGGTTCGCGAGTACTGGCCTTTCGAGCTCTTGTCGTAGCTCACATAAACGCCCTTGGTCTGGTGGGCCCGGAAATCGACCACGACCCAGAACTCCCTGGGAAGCTCGACCGGCTGTTCGAATTTCACCTCGACCCATTTCTCCGGCCCGCGCGCGAACAGCGAATAGGGGGCCAGCTCCGTGTGAAGGATTCGCTTCTCATCGGGACTCAGGAAATAGATGAGGAAGCTTTCTCGGGGGGCCTGGGCCTGGCCATAGCGCGCGCCATGAATCCGCAGGCCGGCCACTTTCGCGTCGGCCGAGGGGAGCGAGAACGTGATCATCTCGCCCGAGCCCCCCAGGCTCTGCTTCCCGTCGGCCTTGCCGTCGCCGTGTTTCAGGGTCGTCGTGTTTTGAGGGGCCGCGGCCCCGGCCATGCAGCAAAGGAGCATCGGGAGGGTTGCCAAGCATCCGGAGAGCAGCTTGTGCCTTGACATGGGATATCCTCGTTTGCTCGGGGCGATGGAGCGTCGGTTTGATGTCCGCCTCAATCCGTTCGGCCACTCTCGCACAATTGCGGGCCGGTTGAAAGTTCTCGCCTGGATGACGTGCTTGCCCGCAAGAAATTAGAAATGATGTTTGAAAAAAGGGTTCCGCCACGGCCAAGCAAAAAGGCACCTCCCGCACGCGCTTCGGCGCGGGAGGTGCCTTTCGTTTCAACCTGATCTCGGGAGATTTGCCGGTCCGGCGCCGGCAGCTTGATCAATACTGATCGGCGCTGATGACCTCGCCCCCTCGGGTCGAGCTGACGGCCCGCCAGATCGGCAGGCTGATGGTGTTCTTGAAGAAGCGGACGCTGCCGTCCCCCATGGTGGCGTTGACGCCCCCTTCGTGATAGCTGCGGGCCCCTTCGAGGAGCGGGTCGGTCAGGAATTGGGCCGCGACCCGACAGGGGGGCTTCACGGTCGGGGGCTGCGGCGGACAGGCCGCGGTTGAATACATCACGTCGGGGAGTTGGGAATTGGGGCCGAGGTAGGTGGTGAAGCTGGTCGCGTCGGTCCACCAGGTCAGGCCGCGGAGGTCGTTGCTCCCCTTGCCGACGATCGTCTCGGACATCAGGAGCGTATTGGAAAGGCCGTCGGTGATGCTGCCGAAAGAGATCGTGATCCCCTTGTTGGGGGTGTCATTATGGCTGCTGTTCGAGTAGTGGGCGATGAACGTGAACGGCGCGCCGAGGAAATTGACGCCGAAGATGGTGTTCTGCTGGTCGATGTCGGTCTGGCCGAAGTTTGCCACGTAGTTGTGGCAGGAGACCTTGCCGGTTGCATACGATCCGAGCGCCGAGCTGACCGGCTTGGAGGGGCTATCGCTCGGGCAGAGCAGGGCGGCGATGAAGCTGTAGGTGACGGTCGTGTTCTCGGGGTAGACGTATCGGGAGTAGGAATAATTGTATGCGTTATTGAGGTTCCCCTGCTCCATGTAAGGGAGGATGAACGCCTGCCAGGTGCCGTTGCAGCACCCGTATGTCCCCGGCGGGAGCGAGTTGAGGGCGTCGTGATAATTGTGCATGGCCAGGCCGATCTGCTTCAGATTGTTGGTGCATTGGATCCGCCTCGCGGCGGCCCTCGCCGATTGGACGGCGGGCAGGAGCAGGGCGATCAGGACCGCGATGATCGCGATCACCACGAGTAACTCGATCAGGGTAAACCCCTTCGAAGCACGGACGCGCATAAACGAGAACTCCTCGGACTTGGAAATCGGTGGGATCAATCGAGCAGAAAAGACAAATTCGAGCGGACTCAGGATTTCGTCGACAGCGAAAATTCGAACTGATTGGGGCCCCCCTTGGTCACGTCGGCCTTGAGGGTGGACTGGGTGTTGTACTTGATGGGGATGATCTCGCGCGTCGGGGGTTCCTCGACGGCGTCATCGGCCCCGGTCCCGGAGACCGTATCGGCGACGCCCGGGGCCGAGCGGCGAGATTTCGCCGGTGCGGCGGGCTTCCCCGCGACCGGCGAGGAGATGATCACGACGTATTTGCCGGGGACCAATCCCACGGCCGCATCGAGCGAGAAACGCCCTTCGGAGATCGAGGTGATGGCGGCGCTCGCGGCCGACGTTTCGGTATTGCTGGCCGGGGTGAACGTGATGTTCCCGGATTCCAACGGTTCGCCGTCGAGCGAGACGGTCCCGGAGATCGGTTCTCTCGGCAGGTTGTCGCCGGAACCACATCCTTGCAACATGCCGAGCACAAGGATAACCCACACGCTCATCACGGCTTTGTTGACCATTGTCTCTCGATCTCCTCTCTTGGGCAGCCGATGCAAGGAAGCGCATGAAGCATGGGCCAACTGTCGCATACGGCCAGGGTGCAACCCCGAAAGATTTCATGTTCATTGGGAGAAGAAACCGAAATATCGCCGCGATGCGCCGTTCGCGTACCGCGAATCGGATTCCCCCGACGAGGGGATCTTTCTTCTGCCCGATGAACACGAACTTTCGAGATAACCGAGGCCGATCAATCCGAACCGCCGACTTCCGGATCGAATCGCGTTATCTCATCTCCTCGCACGACTCTCGAATCAAGCCCAGCAGTTCACGCAAGCCGAACCTTCTTTCAAAGGAACGCTTCAACGCTTAAATAGTTCTTTTTCCGACTCCAATCACCGCGCGACCTCTCGCGGTGAGAATCATCCATGAACAAGAGAGAAGTGTTCTGCACTTTCGATGCCATTGAACTTAAGGTAATTGGCATTCAAAAGAAAGAGAGTCGTACCCTTGTGGAATTTTATCATGAAAGGGCCACGGTCTTCATGAGTTCTTCTCGCGATCTTAAAATATAGCGGCTTCATTCCGTGCAATCAAGCCTGATTGTATCAATTCATCCGAGATTTAGCCTAAAGGTGATTACCTTGGGCGTTCATAGGCGGTTTCAAAAAGTCGGAGAATTCTCCCCGCCCCGAACGCCGGCATAGGGCGAATTGAGCCGATGCCCAATTCACACAGACAACCGGGGCATGATCTCGGTAAGATGTCGTGCTTGATGCGCCGCGAGCGGAATTGCGGCCACTAACATCCCGAGAGGTCTCCGCGAACATCATGCGAGCTGGCATCGTCGGCCTGCCCAACGTCGGCAAGAGTACCCTGTTCAACGCCCTGACGAGTTCCAAGGCGGCCCAGAGCGCGAATTATCCGTTCTGCACGATCGAACCCAATGAAGGGGTCGTCAGCGTTCCCGACGATCGGCTGGCCCGGATCTGCAAGTACATCGTCCCCAAGAAGATCGTCCCGGCGGCCTTGCGGCTGGTGGACATCGCCGGGATCGTGAAGGGTGCGAGCGAAGGGGAAGGGCTCGGCAACAAGTTCCTCAGCCACATCCGCGAGGTGGACGCCATCCTCCAGGTGGTCCGCTGCTTCGAAGATCCCGACGTCGTCCACGTGACGGGGAAGGTCGACCCGCTCTCGGACATCGAGACGATCGAGATCGAGCTGATGCTGGCGGATATCCAGACCCTCGAAAACGCGCTCCCGAAGGCGGAGCGGACCGCCAAGAGCGGCGATAAGGACGCCAAGCTCCGGGTCGAGGCGATCCGCCACTGCCTGGCGCATCTGGCGACCGACCAGCCCCTCCGCAAGCTGACGCTCGATCCCCAGGAGGCGGCGGCGATCTCCAGCTTCGGCCTGATGACGGCCAAGCCCATCCTCTATGTCGCCAATGTCGAGGAGACCGACCTCGCCGGCAACAGCCCCCTGGTGCGAAGGGTCCGCGAGTTCGCGGAGAAGGTCGGGGCGTCCGTGGTGCCGATCTGCGCCAAGCTCGAAGCGGAGATCGCCGAGCTGGACGAGCCGGATCGATCCGAGATGCTCGCCTCCGCGGGGCTCGCCGAGGCCGCGCTCCCGGCGCTCGCCCGAGCGGCCTATCGCGTGCTGGGGCTCCACAGCTACTTCACGGCCGGCGAGACCGAGGTCCGCGCCTGGACGATCCCGGTCGGCGCCACCGCCCCCCAGGGCGCGGGGGTGATCCACTCCGATTTCGAGAAGGGCTTCATCCGGGCCGAGGTGTTCTCCCTCGAAGACCTGGAGACCCACGGCTCGGAGAAGGAAATCCGGGCCAAGGGGAAGCTCCGGGTCGAGGGGAAGAGCTACATCCTCCAGGATGGCGATATCTGCCACTTCCTGTTCAACGTCTAATCCCGAACGAGGAGGGGGCTTGATGTCCCGGATCGAGTTCCCCTGGTTCTCGCTGGAAGTTCCTCCCGGCTGGCACGACGTCACCGACTGCGTCGAGGAGGAAGATCCCCCCGTCACGCTGGGTCGCGAGGAGGGGGTCGGCGCGATCCAGATTTCCATCGCCCTCTACGACGAGGGGGAGCTCTCCGACCCCACCCCGGAAGACCTCCTGGAGTTGCTTCGCGTCATGGCCGAAGCCCAGGCACTCGGCGAGCCGACCGATGTGGCTT
>CALKTZ010000271.1 GCA_937997355.1 uncultured Planctomycetales bacterium
CCTGGTGTTTCCACGCGACACGAAGCCCTACTCCGCGCCCGAGCTTGAGCATCCCGGCAAGCCGATCGAGATCCGAGGAACCCTCAACGGCACTATCCAGTCCTCATCGCTGGACGCCCGCACTCCGCCAAGAATTCAATATTCCGATTTCGCCGCGAGTGCAATCTATTGATTGCCTTGGATCAGGCTTCTACGAGGCTGCCATCGATCCAGAGTAAGGCGAACTGCCTCAAGAACCCGTCGCCCCGCCGACGTTCCTTTGGCCGATGGCGATGCCTTTCTGGCTCTTCCGCTTAAGCGGCGGGCTTGAGATCGTCGCGACGACGATCTGCGAGATGGCATCCCCTTCGGCCAGGCAAAGTTCAAACGGCCCGAGGTTGGCGATCTCGAACGTGATCTGCCCCCACCAGCCGGCGTGGATGGTGGGGGCCGTCATGTGGACCGTGAGGCCGACCCGGGCCGATGAGCTTCGGCCGTCGATGAAGCAAATCAGGTCGGAATCGGCCTCGGGTGTCCCCACGATTTCCCTGGTCTGCCAGAGGAAGAATCCGCCGGGCCGGACAATCACCTGATCGCCGTCCCGATAAACCGGGTTGCGAGGGTCGGTTGGGACCGGTTTGGCGAACTCGCGGGAAAAGGCCCGCAAATTCAGGTTGCCGACTCGGAGCCGAGGCGCTTGGCCGGCGTTCAATTGACCGGCCCGGAAGGCATCCACGTCCCAAACTCGTGCCTCTTCGACCCGATCCAGGTGGAGGTCGATCGACGTTGTGTCGTACTCTGCGGGGGGCGGGTCCACGATCAATCGCCCCGATTCGACCGCCCGTCGAAGATCGCGATCCGAGAGATACATTGCGATTCCAGCTCCAAAAACCCGTCGAACTTCGACCCAACTGTGATTTGCATTCTTGCCGGGTTGGAGCCTTCCGGTCTCCTGGTGATCCGTTCAGCAGGAATTGCGGCAGTTGGCCTTGAATCCCAACCCGCAATCTCCGACAATGGTTCGTCTTACGGTTTTCCGTCCGTATTTCGAAAGCAGAGGCGGGGATCTGGGTGAGCCGGGGGGGACCCGGGCAATGGAGGAATGTGAACCTGGTCAGGGCGGAGACGCAGCAGCCATAAACAACTCCTTCATGTGCTCGGGAGAACCTCCCCGGCTCTCCCCGATCCCTTCTCTTCCGGCCGTCCGGGTCGGACACTCGACAGGACGGGGACCGAATCTCGCGATCGGCATCACCTTCCTTGATTGATCGATTTGTCGGATCGCAGTCCAGCCCGACGGAGCGTGGCTTTGGCTTCGAGTGCTGACCACAAATCACCGGCCCTGCCAACCAAGTCCACGCTCCCCGCCGAGCCGTCGCGGATGGCGTCGGCCAATTACACGGTGGTTGCAAGACGCTATCGGCCCCAGCGGCTCGAAGACGTGGTCGGCCAGGATCACGTGGTGCAGTCGCTCCGCAACGCGATCCGCCTCAATCGCATCGCCCAGGCCTATCTTTTCAGCGGGACCCGAGGGGTCGGCAAGACGTCGATCGCCCGGATCTTCGCCAAGTGCCTGAACTGCGTGAAGGGGCCGACCGAATCCCCCTGCCTCGAATGCGACATCTGCAAGTCGATCGCGCAAGGGCAGGACGTCGACGTCATCGAGATCGACGGGGCGAGCAATAACGGCGTCGAGCAGGTTCGCGAGCTTCGCCAGAACGTCGCGCTCCGGCCGAGCCGCGCCCGCTACAAGATCTACTACATTGACGAAGTCCACATGCTCTCGACCGGGGCTTTCAACGCGCTCCTGAAGACGCTCGAAGAGCCCCCGCCTCACGTCAAATTCTTCTTCGCCACGACCGAGCCGAACAAGATTCCCATCACGGTCCTGTCGAGATGCCAGAAGTACGACTTCGCGGGCATTACTCCCGAGGCGATCGTCGCCAGCCTGGCCGAGATTTGCACCCGCGAGAATGTCGAGGCCGAGCCCGAGGCGCTCCAGGTGGTCGCGCGGCGGGCTTCCGGATCGATGCGTGATGCCCAGTCGCTTCTGGAGCAACTCCTGGCCTCGGGGAACGCAAAACTGGACGTCGAGACCGTCCAAACACTCCTCGGCACCGCCAGCGATGAGCGATTGCTCGACATGGTGGATGCCCTCGCGGACCATGATTCGGCCGCCGCGCTGGGCTTCCTCGATCGGGCCGCCAACGAGGGGGTTCAGCCCTCCGAACTGCTCGCGGGTCTGCTGGATTTCTTGCGAGACACGATGGTTCTCGCCGCCGGGGCCGACTCACTCCTGCTCGCGGTCACCCCCCGGCAACGCCCTCGATTGCAGAAGATCGTCGATCGTTGGCCGCTCGACACGATCGTGACAGCACTCCAGATTCTCGCCGAGGCGCGCACCCGGATGCGTGGAAGCCCGCACGGAAGGCTCCTGGTCGAGCTGGCCCTGGTCAAGGTGGCGCGGCTCGAGAACTTCGCGGAACTCAATAGCCTGATCCAGCACCTCGGGAATGCCGGCCGAGGCGGCGGGCCGATGCTCCCCGGCGCCGGGGCGAAACAGGTTTCCCCGGCCGCTGGCGCAAAAAAAAAATCGAACCCCGATGATTTGAACGCGTCTCCCGACGCCTCTACATCTTCATCACCGGCCCCGTCGTATGGGCCGGTTCCGGCAACGCGGACGCCGTCCTCATTCGGCACAGACTCTTCGCCGGCCATGGAGATGACACCGCGGAAGTCGGCCCGCGTGGAACCTGCCCCGATCGACGCGGTTTCGCCGTCCTCGGCCGGTCCTCCGAGCCTGGAAACGATCGAGAACGCGCCGATCGACCTGGACGAGGCGCGCCGGGCCTGGCCGGATCTGCTCAAGAAGGTGGGAGCGGGGATCACCTGGCGGCTCACCATGATCGAGCCGCTGGAGGTCGTCGATTCGAACGTCCTGGTCGTTACGCCGAAGCCGGGATACAATGGCACGGATGATCCCTTCAAGGTCGACGGCGTGAAGGAGAAGGTCGAGCAGGTGTTGCGAAGATTGCTTCGGGGCCCTGTTTCGGTAAGCTATGAGTCGGGGCGAGGCGATTCGTCCGTGACCGCATCCAACCCGGAGCCGAGTGGCGATGGCGGCAAGCCGCGAGGCGCCGACGCCCTCGTTTCCGACCCCCTGGTTCGAAAGGTTGTCGAGCTTTTCGAGGCCCGGCCCTATCACCTCGATCTGGGAAATGATGGGGACGATCCCGGCGAGGTCTGATGCCGGGGAAATCAGGCCCATCCCATCACTAAAACGGATATCCGCCATGTTCAACCAATTCGGAAATATTGCCGACATGATCAAGAATGCCGGCAAGCTGCGAGAGTCGGCAGAAAAGGCCGCGCAGAACCTGGCCCAGATCGAAGTCGACGGGAGTGCCGGCGGCGGGACCGTGAACGGCAAGCTCGAAGTCATCTCGATCCGGATCGATCCCAAGCTCCTGGCCGACGGCGATGCCGAGCTGCTCGAAGAGCTCGTGCAGGCGGCGGTCAATGACGGGCTCACGAAGGCCCGAGACGCCATGACGCAGTCCTTCATGAGCCTGACCGGCGGACTCCCCGCCGGCTTGCTGTCGGGCCTGACCGGGATGGGACCCGGCGGCGGGAGATCCTGAGCATGCCGGGCTATTCCGAGGCGGTCGACCGCCTGATCACGGCCCTGGGCCGCTTGCCGGGGATCGGCGCCAAGTCGGCCGAGCGATTGGCCCATCATCTCCTGAAATGTCCGGTCGAGGAGGCGATCGAGCTGGCCGACTCCATCCGGGATGCCAAGGATCAGATCCGCCATTGCCAGGTCTGCTCTCACCTGACGGAAGCCGATCAGCCAATCTGCTCCATCTGCCGCGATCCTCGACGCGACTCCGGATTGATCTGCGTGGTGGAACAGTCGAGGGACCTCATGGCCCTGGAGAAGGCGAGGGCGCACCCGGGCGTCTATCACGTCCTGCTCGGCAGGTTGGCACCGCTTCAGGGGATCGGCCCCGAACAACTGACGATCGACGCCCTCGAAGCAAGGGTTCGCTCCGGGACGATCCGCGAACTGATCATGGCCACCAATCCCAATCTGGAAGGGGACGGGACCGCCCTCCTGGTCGCCAAGCGACTGGCGGATACCGGCGTTCAAATCACCCGTCTGGCTCGCGGACTGGCCTCGGGAAGTACCCTGGAATTCGCCAGTCGAGACATGCTGGCAGATGCCCTCGCCGGCCGCCAGCCGTTCTGAATCCCGCCCTATCATCAGCCTGGCGAACGCAATGAGCCAACCTCGTCTTGGTCCAGTTCGCGGAACTGGCCGGGGGCGAGGTCATTCAGGCCGACCGCATCGATCGCGACGCGCACCAGACGCAAGGTCGGGTGGCCCACGGCCGCCGTCATCCGCCGCACCTGGCGGTTCCGTCCCTCGCGAAGCGTGAGGCGGAGCCAGGCGGTCGGGACGTTCTTGCGGAATCGGATCGGCACCGGGCGTGCGGGGAGATGGGCCGGATCGGGTGCGAGTTCCGCATCGGCGGGGCGGGTCAAACCGTCCCCCAGCACGACCCCTCGCCGTAGCTGATCGAGTGCTTCGCCGGAAGGAATACGCTCGACCTGAACGAGATACGTCTTGGGATGTTCGAAGCGGGGGTCGGTCAGCCGATGGGCGAGCAATCCGTCGTCGGTGAGGAGCACGAGCCCTTCGCTGTCCCGGTCGAGCCGCCCCACGGGATAGAGCCCTTCGATCGGGAAATAGTCCTTGAGCGTCTGCCGTCCCTGGCCGTCGGTGAACTGACAGAGGACGTCATACGGCTTGAACAGCTTGAAATAGCGAGGCGGGCCGTCGTTCGTCCGGATCGGCCGGGGCCGCGAGGCGAGGATGGATCGTCTTGTTCGTCGCACGGATCAACCTCTCAATAGCAACGCCCCTCGTCTGGAGTACTCCAGACGAGGGGCGGGTTGCATTCTAGCGTGCTCGGCGATTGCCGATCAGGGTTCGTTGGCGTTGAGCCCGGCTTTCAGAACGCGGTCGATCCGATACTGGATCTCCTTGAGGTGGGCGAGCGTGGTGTCGTCGATTTTGGCGTCCTTGGTCGCGACGATTCCACCGATCTTCTGGCCGATCTCGTCCAGATGGAGTCGGGCGAGATTTCGAGCATCGGCCGGAAGCTCGGCGTAATCCCCGAGGAAGATCACGAAGTCGTAATCGGTGAAAGCAGGCTGCTTGGGTCCGAGGACCATCGCCGAGAGCCGCCGGACATATTCGCGTTGCAGGTTGCGGCGAATGGTCGAGATGGTGAAGGGGGCACCGGCCGCGGGAGGCTTGGCGAGGTCGGCGAAGATGCCGTCGCTCAGGCCGCGGAAGACCTCGGCGATCTTGATCGGCTTGGCGGCGGGGTCGCTCTGAAGCTCCTGGTTCTGGAGCCGATCCAGCACCGACGGGTCGAGGCAGTGATTCAAGGCGATATTTTGGACCTTGGCGACCGCGTTATAGACCCGGATATCGTTTGACCCGAAGGAGTTGTTGTCCTGCCACGACTCGGAGATCAGCTTCCTGAGGACGGCCGGAGAGAACGCGAACGACTTGTCGGTGAGGACCGAGTCGACGAGCACCTTGAGGGCCTCGCGCTGGCGGTCGCCGGAGACGGGGGTGATCGGATCGCGGGCCTTGTGGGTCCCCTTGAAGTCGCGAGTGATCGACTGGCCGCCGATGAATTCGGATGCGAGCGTCGAGCCGTTGCCAAGCTGCTTGAGGCAGGCCATGAACGCGACGCGCAGACGGGCCCAGGACTCGCCGTCCTTCACCACCCGCTGGTCGAGATCTTTGAGAAGCTCGGAGGCCAGGGCGATCCGAGATTTGCTATAGGCGAGGGTGTCGTTGGTGAGGTCGTAGCGATTGATCTGCGGGTCGTTCTGATAGACGTCCTCGTCCGTGCCGAAGGCGAGGTCGGGGGAGGACGACTTGGCGGCGATCTTCTTCAGCTCGGCGTCTTCGTCTCCCTGGGGCGCGGCGTAGGCGTATTCGATCGCCCAGTAATCGTAAGGGCCGATCGTGGTCGTGGCGTAGTCCCCTTGCTTCTGGCCCTTGGGGGCGACGTTGATGGGGCTGTAGTCCATCACGCTCCCGACCATTCCCTTGACCCGGGTGATCGACGTGTCGTTGATCTGCTCGGGCGAGAGCATGCCGCTGGCCTTGAAGTTGTGGCGAAGCCCCAACGAGTGGCCGACTTCGTGCATCACCACTTCCTTGATCAACTGGCCGAGGAACTCTTCAGGGAGCTTGATCTCTTCCTTCTTGGCCTTCTCCTTGTCTTTATCTTTATCCTTGTCGCCCTCCTTCTTGTCCTTATCCTTGGCGTCCTTCGCCTTATCCTTCTCGGGCTCGGCGGCCGCGGCCAGGGCAAGGGCGGCGAATTGCATCTCGCTCACCTTGGCGGCGGCGTAGTTGCAAACATTGGCGCGGTTGTGGCTGAGCCGCTGTTGGAGGTGAAGCATGACCGGATCCCAGTCATCGGGGACGACGTCCAGCATGTAGGGAGTGGCCGCACGCGGGCGAGCCTCGGAGCTACCGGGCGTGTTGGGGCCGAGCAGCGCCGCGTTGAAGGCGGCCGCGCGACGGCTGCCGGGAGGAGGAACCGGGAGTCCGAAGCCCTGCTTCATCGCCAGGATCGGGCTGATGACTTCTCCCTGGGCGAGCGGGATGGCACTGAGCGAATCGGCCTTTCCGGCGGCGGGAGTGGGGATGCCGACCAGGAAGGCATAGTCCTTCTTCCAGACCTTGATCCAACTGGCGTCGAAGATCACGTCGCCGTCGATCATCTCGCCGGTCATGGGATTGCTGCGGAGGCCGGACATCGCGAAGGTCCGTCCGGTGGTGATCCAACGCAATGTGCAGTAGTTGATGTCCTCCGGCTCGAAATCATCCCGCTCGTTCTGCCAGCGGACGGCGATCGCGTCGAGGAAGCCGATCTTCTCGAAGGCCTTGTTCCATTCGAGAATCCCCTGCTGGACATACGGGCGATACTCGATCGGCACGTTGTCCTCGATGTACCAGACGATCTGCTTCTTGGGCGGGGAGAGCTTGGCACCGGGATTGGCCTTCTCAAGCCGCCAGCGGTTGATCATCCGTCGTGCATTGGTGTCGGGATTGTTGTTGCCGTAGTCGGTCACCGCATTGAGGAAATGGCCCACCCGGTAGTCGGCCATGCGGGGACGGTATCCATGCTCGGAGCCCCGGCAAAGGCTGTAGTGGAGCACCAGCGTGATCCCTCGCGGGTCGATGACCGACGAGGCATTCGGGCCGAAGTGAATTCCGCCGAAACGGCCTCCGGTGAAGGTGGCCTCCACCTGGATTTCGACATTGTTCTCATAGGCCCGGATCTTGAACCAGCGCGATCTGCTTCGATCGAGCATCCCCATGCCGACCTGGGCGAAGTCGGTCAGGTAGATATCGGCGAAGTCAACGACCAGGGCTCCGCCGTGCGGACTCATGCTCAGGATCGGCAACGACATGAGGACCGAGTCGGAGTAGTTCTGCTTGACGGCCTTATCGATCGGTGAGCCGGAGGGGGCGGTGAAGTGGACATTCTTGCGGATAAGCTGGAGCTTGTCGCCGACCCGTCGGAAGGAAAGCACCCACTCGTCGCCGAAATTCAGCGGCTGGCCGGCATTGGCGGAGCCACGCGCGATCATCATCGGCGCAAGGATCGGTTGTTCCAAGAGTTGCGGCTTGATCTCGGCGTAGAGGTGCTGATCCTTCTCGTGGAGCGTGATGAACCCTTCGTAGGTTTTTGCCCCCTTGGTGAGCTCGGTGAAATCCTGGAGGCGCATACCTCCAGGACCAGCGCCCCCTCCTCCGCCGATCCCCCGGATCATGGTACGGATCTCTCCCTCGCCCGGGCCCGCATATTCCCCGGGGGGCGGGGTCGTCGGCCTGTCTCCCGAATCGGCCATGAGCCCGGTTGCGCCGGCGCCGGCCACCAGAACTCCGGTCAATCCGGCCAAGGCAAATCTTCGAAACATGGACAGTGCTCCCACTTCCTGCCGTCGTGATGAAATTGGCACTCGTTGAGCGTCAAGAAACGGATTCGGGCGACGAAACGGGTCGGGAACTCGACTCGGATCGAGAGGGATTGTCGGTCTTTTATTTTGTGCAAACCTTGTAAGTCTTATCATCCGTGAAGTCTTGCGGTCCGGCAAGGGTTCATCCGACAGATGTCTGGAATCTCGTGTGATGTTCCTGCGAGATTGGGAATATCCGTCAAGTTCGTTCGCGACGGGCGGTTTGTTCGAGGGAAGCCCGGGCAATTCCCTGCGTCAGGTCATTTTCGAATCATGCACTCTCGTGGACCGCCTCCACAACGCGGCCTACTTCCTCCTCGGTTGTGTAGCAGGCGCAGCCGAGCCTCACGAGACCGTCCGCCTCGACCCCCAGGCGTCGAGTGACCGTCATCGCGTAGAAATTTCCATTCGAGGCGAAGATTCCGCGATCGGCCAGGAAGCGGCTTATCTCGGCGGTTGATTTCCCCCTCATCGTGAAGGAAAGCGTCGGGGTTCTGGGGGCATCCGGGGTCGGCCCATAGAGGGTGACGCCGGGGATTTTCGACAGGCCGTCCCAGAGCAAGGTGAGGAGCCTGGAACCTTCGCGATGCAGCGCTCCGAACGCGGTTTCCAGGCGCCGACGACGGGTCGTCGAGGTGGTTTCGCCATTCATTTCCACGTCGAGTTTCGCCAGATCGGCCAGGAAATCGATGGCGGCGGCGACCCCGGCGATCCCCTCATGGTTCTGCGTCCCGGTTTCGAACCGGTCGGGGGGATGATTGGGAGCGGGTTCGAGCTTGGGAGAGTCGAGCCGGGCGAGGACCCCCTTTTTCCCGTAAAGGATCCCGACATGCGGTCCATGGAACTTGTAGGCCGAGCAGGCCAGGAAGTCGCAGTCCCAGGCCCGAACATCGACCAGACGATGCGGGACGTAATGGACGGCGTCGACGAACGTGAGGGCTCCGAACGCGCGGGCCATGGCGACCGCCCGGGGAATCTCGTTGATGGTTCCGAGGGCATTCGACGCGGCGCCGATGGCCAGGAGCTTGGTCCTCGGATTGATCTGATGTTCCAGGTCGTCCCAATCGAGCTGGCCGGTCTCGGGAATCATCTTGACCGTGCGGATGGAGCATTGCCAATCCTGGGCCATCGCCTTCCAGGGATCGACATTGGCATGATGATCCAGCTCGGTCATCAGGATTTCATCCCCCGGCTCGAAGCGGCTCCAGGCGAGGGCTCGGGTCAACTGGAAGGTGAGGGTGGTCATGTTGGGGCCGAAGATGATCTCGTCCCGATCGGCATTGAGGAGATCGGCAACCGCCCGGCGGCCTTCGTCGATGATGAGGTCGGTCTCCTGGCTGGTGGGATAGGCCCAGTGGGTGTTGGCGTTATGGTTGAAGAGGTAGTCGGCCATCGCGTCGACGACCTGTCTGGGGACCTGGGTTCCCCCCGGGCCGTCGAAGTAGGCGACCGGATATCCCCTGTGCCGGCGCTCGAGGGCGGGGAACGCCCGGCGAATCTCCAGGATCGACTTCGCGGGCCTGTCGAAGACCTTCGACTCTGATCGCGGATCGGTCATTGCGGCTCCCGTCATTTCCAGTCCGTGCAAATTCTGTCGAGCATGCGCCAACGTCGAGGTTTGAATGTCCTTGTCCCCGGCTCCCGCTGGAATCGGAGTCGCTCCCGAGCGAGGATGGTGTTGGGGGATCGTAACCGCCAACGCCCAGAGTTTCGAGACCGGAGCCGACGTATGATCTGCATCGCCGTCACTTACCTCGTTCAAGAAGGCCGGGATAAAGAGGCCATCGAACTCTTCAAGCCGCTCGCCGAACAGACCCGCACCGAGCCCGGCTGCAAGATGTACGCCGTCCATCAGTCGGTCAGCGAGCCTCGCCGCTTCTTCCTCTACGAGCAGTATGTCGACCAGGAGGCGCTCGACGCCCATCGCGCGGCGCCCCATTTCGAGAAATACGCCAAGGGGGGGCTTTTCCCGATCCTCGAAAGCCGGACCCCCGAGATTTACACGCTCCTCGAACTATGACGCGGTGAGAGCGGTTTTCTTCCTTGAGAAGTTCGGACTGGTGGTTTCAATGATGTTCTGGAAGTTTGCGATGTCGGGACGGTTCGGTCACATGCTCGGACATGTGCTCCTCGCGGTCGTTCTTGGATTCATGACAATCAACCCCTTGACCGGCGGTCCGGCCCGCGCGGCCGAGCCGGTCGGCCTGATTTTCGACACCGACATCTGCGGCGACTGCGACGATGTGCTGGCCCTGGCGATGATTCACGCCTATGAGGCTCGCCGCGAATGTCGGCTCCTTGCGGTCACGGTGAGCGTCGACAACGATCTGGCCGCCCCATTCGTCGACGCCGTGAACACGTTTTACGGGCGAGGCGAGATCCCAATCGGAGGTGTCGGGAAAGGCGGAGTGATCGAACATGGGAAATTCTTGCCGCTCGCCCGGCAG
>CALKTZ010000272.1 GCA_937997355.1 uncultured Planctomycetales bacterium
TCGACGCCCAGACCGACACCGCCTCGACGACGGAACCGATCGAGATCATCATCGGGGAGAAGACCAACCCGCTGCCGGCCCGGATCCAGCCCTCGATCTATCTCAATAGCATCGAGAACACGGTCTTCAACGGCAGCTCGACGGCCATCCCGACCACGCCCCTCACGATCCCGAACGTCTCGTTCCAGGTCAACGGCACGATCCGCGAGTTCAGCATCGTGTCGGCGACGCAGCAGCCGATCGCCGCCGCCTATCAATTCCAATATCCGGTCGTCGGGACGACCGGCCGGACCTCGGTCCAGGCGAATGCGATCCGCAATCTTGACGTCCGCGGATCGGCCGTCAACTTCACGGCCTCTCGGAGCGCCACGCCGTTCCAGAATGGAACGACCGGGCTCAAGTACCTCCATCGGGCCACGTTCGGCGGTAACGCCGATGCCGTCGGGCTCGACGTCAACGGGCCGATTCGCAAGCTCACTTTCAAGAGGGGAATCGGGAATCCCACCGGCGTCTTCACCGGCAAGAACTCGGCGGGGAACAATCTGCCGGCGACTTCCTACGGCTACAACCAGGGAAGCACCGGCTACCCGGCGTCCGGATACCTCGGCGGCCTGGTCCGGGCCAAGAGTATCCGCAAGCTTCGGATCGGCGCGGCCAATACCGTCTTGCAGACGCCGCAGAATCCGAATTTCAACCAGCTTTCCGGGCCGCAGACCATCACTTATGTTGCCAGCCCCGGGAATGCGGCCACCAACTCGGCGATCGTCACCTCGGGCTCGATGGACGACGTGCGGGTGGTCGGAAATCAGGTCAACAGCGAAATCAAGACCGGCTTCGACTACACGTCGTACGCGGCGGGGCTCCAGGGCACTCGGGCGGCCAGCAAGATCCGCCATCTCAACGTGCAAGGCAGCCTGATCAACAGCGTCGACTCGGCGACTGTCCGGCCCAATTCTTCGGGCCAGTATGGACGCCTGGTGAACACCTACGGCAATGGGTCTATCCGAGGCAAGCTGACCGGCGCGGTCTACAACACGGGCGGTACGACGGCCCTCGGCAATACCGGGTCTGGGGTTTTCGCTCGCCACCTGAGCCGCAGGATTCGCGTGAAGAACTGATCTCAACGCCGTTCCCCGCGAGGAGTCGAATCGCGGGGAATGGCGAGAGTTATTTGGCTTCCTTCCTCGCCAGATGTCGGTCGCTCCCGCATCTCGAGCCGGGCCGCCGTCGAGCTGGAAACCCAACATGGGACCAGCTCGCGGCGGCCTTCGCTATTGGGAGGCATCCTTTCAACTGGTCCATCGCATCTGGCGGACTTACCAGCGCCAGAGGGTAGTTCCCCAATTCAATCCGGCCCCGAATCCGGATGTGAGGACCAGGTCGCCTCGGCGAACTTGGCCGTCTCGCCAGAGTTCGTCCAGCGCGATGGGGATGGAACCCGCGGACGTGTTGCCATAACGTTCGAGGTTCTTGTAAACCGCCTCGCGGGGGAAACCGAGGACGTCGCTCGCGGCGTGGATGATCCGCACGTTTGCCTGATGAGGCACGAACCAGCGGACATCGGCAACTCCCACCTTGGCATGGCCGAGCACGGTCTGGGTCGAGTCGGCGAGGATGCGGACGGCCCACTTGAAGACGGCCCGCCCATCCATGGTCAAATAGTGCAAGCCTTGCTCGATCGCCTCGGGAGATGGCGGAATCCGGCTGCCGCATGCGGGCCGGCTGAGGAGGTCGCCTCCCGAGCCGTCCGAGCCGAGTTGATACGAGACCATCCCCTGTTCGGGACTCCCCTGCGTCAACAACACGGCCCCGGCGCCATCGCCGAAGAGGGGGAAGCTTTTTTCATCCGAAGGGTTGATGACCCGGCTATTGCAGTCGGCGCCGACCACCAGGGCTCGCTTGCTATTGCCGGTCGCCACGAATTGAGCCGCGGTCACCAGGGCGAAGATGAAACCCGCGCAGGCGGCCTGGATATCGAAGGCCGGGCATGTCAGCCCGAGCTGATCCTGGATCAAATTGCCGACCGACGGGAACGCCATGTCCGGCGTAAAGGTCGCCACCACCAGGAGGTCGACATCGCCCGGCGCACAGCCCGCCGCCTCCAGGCAACGAGTCGCCGCGTGAACGCCCAGGTCGCTCGTGGCCTGGTGCGGCAGGGCGAACCGGCGCTCCTGGATCCCGGTACGATTGACGATCCATTCCGGATCGAATCCGTGGGATTCACGCAAATCGGTATTGCTGATGACGTTGTCGGGGACATAACTCCCCGTGCTCAGGATCTGCACACCCGTCAGCGACCGGGTCCGAGGCCCCGCATGGACTTGGCCGTTGCTCATGGGCAAAACGCGACCGTAACTCTGGTTTTCCGCGAAAAAGTCCGAGGGCTGCTCTTCAAGCAAGCCACGCCGGCTGATCCGTACCAGCCGGCACATTACCCGGAGAAGAGGCGATGGCAGCGTGTGCCATCCATTCATGCGAGATGGCACAAGGTCAAATTCATTTGCCCGTCGGTCGTTGCAATCTAAAACGGGATCAAATTTCCTCCGCGGACTAAAAAAGAACCATCATCCACGGGGGAGTTCACGACTATAATCTCATCCTCCCAAGATGACCATACCAAGTACGTTCAGCGAATGGACGGAAATGCCCTGGATCGCCGAGCCGTCGCCTGGTTGAGGATTTCGCGCGATGTCGAGTCATGTGATCAAGTTTCGTAAAGCCTGGGAGTGCCACGATCTGGAGAATCCGGACATGCCCCCGAGGCGGCTCTATCTGCCCCTTTCCGCAAACTCCTCGGTTCCCAACCAGGCAAGGTTGAGCCGGGCCTTCGGTTGTCCGCCGCTGGCCTGGGGCCGTGAAACCCTGACGATCCGGCTGGAGCAGGTTCCGGGCCTTCAGGCCCTGCGGCTGAACGACCGTCCAATCCCGCTCCCTAAGCCGATGGTCGCAACCCTGGAAGTCCCCCTTAACGCACCCCTGGCCCGCAATCGGCTGATCCTGGATGTTTGCTTCGAGCCGGCGACATCCCAGGAATCATCATCCCATGCGGGATGGGGGAAGATCGCGCTGGTGATCACTCCGATCGATTGAAAACGGATCCTCATTCTCGCCGTTGTTCTGCTCCGTTCCGGTCAATCCGAGATCTTCAGGACGACCCGGAATCGGGCCTTGCCGCTGATCATGCGGTCGTAGGCTTCCGCGACGCGTTCGAGCGGGTACACCTCGTTCATCGGCCGGACGCCCGTCCGCATGCTGAAGTTCAGCGTATCCTGCGAGTCGATCGAGGTTCCGGAATACCAACCCTTGACCGAACGGCAGCCCATGAGGAGCGACATGGGGGAAACGGTCATCGAATCGGCGGCCCCGACGACCATGAGCGTGCCGCCGACCGCCAGGCCATTCTGGACGGCGCTCATCGCCTCGCCGCTGATTGCCGTGGCCAGGATGACCTTGGCTCCTCCCAGCTTGAGCAATTCCGCCGAGGGATCTTGCGCCTGGCTATCGATGTAGACCGAGGCGCCCAGCTTGTGCGCGAGCGGTTCCTTGTCTTTCCCCCGCGCGATGCCGACCGTGTGGAATCCCATCCTGGCCGCGTACTGGACTCCGAGGTGGCCGAGGCCGCCGAGCCCGAGAATC
>CALKTZ010000273.1 GCA_937997355.1 uncultured Planctomycetales bacterium
AATTCGTCGAGGACATCGATCGCAAGCACTACCCCGAGGAGTTGCGAAGTGACGACAAGGGACTTCTCGCGTTCCCCTACCTCATTCCTGGCGCGAGCTATCTCATGATCGATCGACCGGTTGCCCCCAATGGTCGAAAGATTCCAGTCGAACGCAAGGAATTCGTGGCCAGGTCGGGGCAAACCGTGGATCTGGGGGACGTTCAGGTGGGACGGCTCGATCGCTGAGCCGCGAAGGAGGTGTCTCCATCGAACACGAGCAACTATCCCGGCCGTTGCGACTCTCCCAGAAGCCGGGCGATGGGTCGCGTGGCCGGGGTATGTTCGAGGATGATCTTGAGGACCACGGTGAGGGGGATCGCCAGGCACATCCCCACGAATCCCCAGAGCAAGCTCCAGAAGGCCAGCCCGATCATCACGACCAGGGGACTCAGGTCGAGCGCCTTGCCGGTCATGGCGGGCTCGATCAGGTTGGAGGTCACCCCCGAAATGGCAATCAGAACGACCGCGAACATCGTCGGGTAGACGAGGCTGTCGAATTCGAGATAGGCGAGGGTTACGGGGAGCAGGGTCGCCACGAGCCCACCCACATAGGGCAGGAAATTGCCGAAAAACGCGAGCACGCCCCAGGTGGCCGCGCCGGTGATTCCGAAAGCGTAGACCGTCAGGGCCGTCGGCACGGCGACGATCAGGCTCGACTTCACCTTGACCGAGAGGTAATCCGTAATAGCCCGGTTGATCGAGGCCGCGACCGCCTCGATCTTGGTGGCATGCTCGCGCGAGAAGCTGGTACGGATGCGGTCGCCGAAACGCCCCACTTCTTGAAGCAGGAAGATCATATAGAAGGCGACGACCAGCGATTCGAGCAGGAAACTTGCCAATGCACCGGCCACCTGGCTGATGAGCCTTCGCGTCAATTCCCAGGTCGGCGACTCGGTGGGAATCGGCTTGGAAGGAGGGACCATCGTGGTCGAGGGCTCTCGCTTTTTCTCGGGTCCCGTGATCGGGTCGGAGTCGAGCAGCGATGCGGAGGGGATCGCGGCATCTTGAGCCTTCGCGTTGCCGGATAACGCGTCCGATGGTGGGCGGATCGGCCCCACGAAGTCGGGATCGATCCTCTCGGTTTTGTCTTCGAATGCGGTATCGAGTGTCGCCTTCGATTCCTCCCTGCCGGCTACCGCGTCTGTGCTGGGCTCCGACGGGGCTTTGACGATGGCATTTTCTTCGGCGAGGGCCTCGGTTTTCTTCTCGGTTTCGGTCGTGGCGGTATTTTGAAGGTGGCCGTCCCCGGTTTTGGGCGCATCCGAAGGGTCGGAATCTCGACTCGGTGCGGGGAGCAAGGAGGGGGGCAGGAAGGGCTCGAACAGGTCGCGCGCCTGGTCCGACAACTCCTCGGCGCGGCGCTGATAACGTGGCAGGTTGCTGTTGATCCGCGTCATGTCGCTGAAGACCATGCGCGAGATCACCTGCAAGCCGACGACGATCACCATGATGATCAGGAGGAACGAGAAAATTGGCCGCATCCGCTTGCGGAGCCGGTGATAGGCGGGGACGATCAGATAGCAGAGCAAGATCGCGATCAGGAGCGGGCGCAAGACAAGCTGGAGTTGTTCGAGAAGATACAGGCTGGTCGCGACGATCACGAGCGAGAGGGCGAGATTCTTCGGCCAGGTCGCCTCGCGCGGGCGGTCGGGTTCGGGCGCGACGACAACCTCGACGCGGGGCACGCCCGGCGCATGGGCGGAGGGCGTGAGCTCCTCGGACAAGTCGTTGACCGTGGCCGGTTGGTTCGCTTGTTCCAAGGAGATCCTCCTGCCGTCGTTGAGAGACCTTCTAAATCGTCGTCGAGAGGGGGAGCGGCTTCACCCAGTCTCGGAACTCGGGATCCGAGAGGATTTGCTGGAAGTCGACAAGGCTGTTGGGCAAGGTGCGCATGGCCCCGGTCTTCCAGAGGTCGAGCCTGGGAGTGAGGAGCCCCCCCGTCAGCGGCCGGGGCGCGCCCTGTCCGAGCTCGGACGTCGGCTTGCCTTCGATCAGATCGGGATCGAGGCCGAACGCCTCGGCGATCGCCCGGGCGAAATGCACGCGGTCGATCACCTCGGGGCCGACCAGGTGGATCAAACCCCCTTGTCGCTCCTCGGCCAGTAGCAACGCATTGAGGGCGACATCCGGCCCGTAGCTCGGGCTCGATATCTGATCAGAGGGGCAGACGAGGGGCTTCCCCGCCTTCAAGGTATTGACGAGCTGATAGGCGAAGTTCTTCCCCTGGCGTTCCGGGCCGAACACCCAGGAGGTTCGGATCGTCAATTGGTTCAGGTGAAGCTCGGAGCGGAGAGCGTCCTCGGCATCACGCTTGGCCCGGCCATAGACCGAGAGGGGATTGGTGGGAGACTCTTCGGTATAGGGGCCGCTCACTCCGTCGAAGACATAATCGGTCGAGAAGTAAACGAAATGGGCCCCGACCGATGCCGCGGCCCGCGCCACATTGAGGGGCTGCTCCAGGTTCGCCGCGTAGGCGCGGCCCGGGTCTTTCTCGCACCCATCCACCCACGTGAAGCCGGCCGGATAGAAGACGACGTCTGGACGTTGGGCCTTCACCCAATCGGCGGAAGCTTCGAGATCGGCGGCGTCGAGCGGCTCCAGGCCGGGGAACGGGACAGACGCGTAGGTTCCCACGGCGGAATGGCCGCGGTCGGCCAGGAACCGCAGCAACCAGCTCCCGATTTGCCCCGAACCCCCGATCACGGCGGCACGCAACGGCGGGGCCAGGGGGATGTCCCCGGCGAGTTGGTACGTCATCTCAGTGGAATCCCTTGCGACGCTTCTGGCTATACCGCTGGAGCGATTCTTCGATGATCGGGAAGGTCGATTCGGCCGGCTCGAATTCGTCGACCTCGACCGTCTTCCCTTCGAGCAGCTTGTAGTCCTGGAAGAAGCGGCGCAGCATCATCAGGCGATGGGGGGGGAGCTCGGTCGCTTCCTGGAAGCTGCTGAACTCGGGGTCGGTCGTCGCGA
>CALKTZ010000274.1 GCA_937997355.1 uncultured Planctomycetales bacterium
ACGGCCGACCAGCCCTGGGAAGGGAATACGAGCGCCTACTATGCCCTGTTCCAGGACGGCGACAAGTATCGGATGTATTATCGGGGGGCGCATTACGATGTCCCGACGAAGAAATCGGCCCATCGTGAAGTGACCTGCTACGCGGAGAGTCGCGACGGCATCCATTGGGATCGCCCCGTGCTTGGTCTGTTCGAGTTCAACGGTTCGAAGGAGAACAACATTGTCTGGGACGGTCCCGGATCGCACAATTTCACGCCGTTCCTCGACACCAATCCGGCATGCCCCTCCGATGCCCGATACAAGGCCCTGGCCGGTGATGGAAAAGGATTGATCCCGTACAAATCGGCCGACGGCATCCACTGGTCGGCGATGAGTGAAAAACCGGTCATCACCAAAGGGGCCTTCGATTCGCAGAATCTCGCCTTCTGGCACGATTTCTCCAAGACCTATCGCGAATATCACCGCGAATTTCGCGTGATCCGCGACATCATGACCGGAACATCCTCCGACTTTCTTGATTGGACCGAGCCGGGATTCATCAACATCGAAGGGGCTCCCCGGCAGCATCTCTACACGAACGCCATCATGCCCTACTTCCGCGCCCCGCATATCCTGATCGGCTTTCCGACGCGATATCTGCCCGAGTCGCAGCAGGTGGAACCGACCTTCATGGCGAGTCGCGATGGACTCAACTTTCGCCGTTATGACGAGCCGGTGGTCCCACGCACCGCTCCCAAGGACCGCGACGGCAATCGAAGCAATTACATGACCTGGGGGCTTCTCAAGCTTCCCGGCAATGATCACGAACTCTCCGTTTATGCGACGGAGGCGTATTACACCGGCCCCGGAAGCCGGGTGCGTCGGTTCGTCTATCCGGCCGATGGCTTCGTCGCGCTGCACGCCGGCAGCGACGGCGGAGAGATGACCACACGACCGCTGATCTTCGAGGGCAAACAACTTGTGCTCAACGGGCGGGCCACCAAGGGGGGCCGAATCGCCGTCGAACTTCAGGATGCCGACGGCAAGCCGATTCCGGGCTTCCTGGCCTCGGAATGCCAGGCCCATTCCGGAGACGCCGGTCCGTACACGGCGACCTGGTCCAATGGCTCCGACACCTCGGCGTATTCCGGAAAGCCGGTCCGACTCCGGTTTATCCTGGATGATGCCGATCTCTTCTCATTCCGCTTCGAGTGATGACGACTTCAATCGTTGAGGCTCTTCCGGCATGGGGGGGCTCGGCCGGTCCTTGTTCCGGCGTAATCGACCGTTACAATGCACCCCGCGTTTTGCTCGGAAACATGCACACGCTCACTCCAAGGAACTCGGCGACCGATGAGCATCTGGCAATGGGCCGAGTGGCTTGAACCGATCTCGGAATCCGCCCGCGTCACGCTCGGCGAGGGGAACACGCCACTGGTGAGGTCCCGAAGGATCGGCCCGGCCGCGGGGTTGAGAAATCTCCTGTTCAAGCTCGAATATGCCGGCCCGACCGGTTCCTACAAGGATCGATTTGCCGCATCGGCCGTCTCGCACATGGTGGCCGAAGGGAAATCGCGCTGCGTGGCGACATCCAGCGGGAACACAGGCTCGGCCCTCGCCGCGTACTGCGCGGCGGCCGGGATCGAATGCCTGATCGCGATCGTCGAAGGGGCTCCCGAAGGGAAGCTGCGCCAGATGCTCGCCTATGGGGCGAAGCTTCATCGCATTCAAGGATTCGGCCTCGATCCGGCCATCACGACCGAAACCATGGAGTGCGTTCGGCAACTCGGCGATCGCCCCGGTTCCGCGACCCAGGTCAGCTCGTATGTTTTCAGCCCCAAGGGGATGTCGGGCGTGAAATCGCTGAGTTTCGAGCTTCGCGAGCAGCTTGGGTCGACGCTGGGGCATGTTTTCTGTCCGGCGGGAGGCGGAGGGCTCGCGCTCGCGGTGGCCCGGGGATTCGCCGATCTGGCCCGACACTCCGAAACCCCGTTACCCCGGGTCGAGGTCGTCCAGCCGGCGGGGAACGATACGATCGCCTCCGCGCTTCGCGAAGGAGCGTATGAAGCGAGGGAAATTCGTTGCACCTCCCGGGTGAGCGGGCTTCAGGTTCCGAACGTGCTCGACGGCACCATGACCTTGCGCGAGTGCCGGGCCTCGGGGGGCTCCGGGCATGTGGTAAGCGACGAGGAGGTCTGGTCGGCTCAGGCGCGGCTGGCCCGCGAGGAAGGGATCTTCTGCGAACCCGCCGCCGCGACGGCCCTCGCCGGGGCGCTCAAGGCCGCCGGAGAGGGGAGACTCGATCCCGATGCAACGATCGTTTGTCTCGTGACCGGTTCCGGCTTCAAGGATTCCGCGTCCGTGGAGCGAATAATCGGAGAGAATGCTTGTCCCTTGATCACTCTTGAGGAATTTTCCCGACTCTGATGGTCCACCGGGCGCTTCATTGGAGATCCGCCCAAGTTCTTCCGTAAGCAATTGTTCAACGCGAATCGAAAATACCCGGAGACGATGGCATGCAGACCGGCGAACGCGAAAAGGCTTTGGAAACGTTGGGATATCCGATGGATCGCGGGCCGAAGGAAGGGCCGGTGATCGACCTGATTTCGGTGGTCGGCGATGTAGTTTACGCGTCGGGCCAGGTCCCGTTCGATGCCGGTACGCTGACCTCCAAGGGGAAAGTTCCCTCGGAGGTTTCGGTCGAGGAGGCGACGAAGGCGGCGGCGCTATGTGCGGCCAATGTCCTCCGCGCGGTCTCCGTCAAGCTCGGTTCGCTGGATCGCATCGAACGAGCCGTGCGGATGACCGGCTACGTCAATGCTGATCCTGACTTCACGGACTGCCACCTCGTCATCAATGGCGCGACGGATCTCGTCAAAAAAGTGCTCGGCGACGAGGCGGGGCGACATGCCCGGACGGCGCTCGGCCTGGCCCAGCTACCGCTCGGCACGAGTGTCGAGGTAGAGATGATCTTTCAACTCAAGAAGTGATCTCGGGCAGGGGCGGCTGAAATCGATTCGTTGATTCGACACCGTGGGGAAAGCTCATGGAAACAATCGGCATCGGCATGGTTGGCAGCGGCTTCATGGGCCTGACCTACTCCGAGGTGGTCGCACGCCACGCGAAACACGCGAGGCTGGCGGCCGTGACGGGGGGGACTCGCGCCGAACAGCTCGCGGCCGAATATGGCGTCCCGGCCGAACCGTCGTTCGACGCCCTCCTTGCCCGTGACGACGTGCAAGCCGTGGTACTTGCCACGCCGGATCAAGATCGGCCTGATTTGACGCGCCGCGCGGCCGCCGCGGGCAAGCACGTGCTGGCCGAAAAGCCGATGGCCCCCACCGTGGCCGAATGCGACGCCATGATTGCCGACTGTGCCAGGGCCGGAGTCAACCTCGGCGTGGTGAAGACCGAACGCTATCGAAAGATCACTCAGCGCGCCAAGCAACTGATCGACGCGGGGGAGATCGGTCCGGTCTGGATGCTCCGGACGATTTCCAGCTTCCCGATCGTGGTGACCCGTGAGTTGAGTGCCTCTCGTCACTGGATGGCCGATCCTCGGAGCGGTGGGCTCTTCATGGGGATCGCGACACATAACGCCGATTTTCTGCGATGGCTCACCGGGTCCAACGTGACGAAGGTATTCGCGCAGGCCACCACCTTCAGCGACCTGGACGCCCCGTCGCAGAGTGTGATGGCCCAGCTCGTTTTCGAGAACGGCATGATGGCCCACATGTGGATCTCGTCCGAATTCCCAACTCCGGGAATTCCCAGCAGCGAGGTCCGCTTCCAGGTTGTTGGACGGGACGGGATCATTGACCTGGAGAATTTCGAATACCTGGATATGACTCGGGCCGGGAAGTGGGATCGGGTGGAAACTCCCGAGCGATTCGACTACCTCAAGGAGCCGAAATCCCCGATCCGGCTCTATCCCCACATCGGCGTCATGCAGGAGTTCGTCGATAGCATCGTCGAAAAACGGCCCCCGCGCGTCGGTGGGGTGGAAGGACGCGCGGCCGTCGAGATTTGCGAGGCGTGCCTCCTCTCGTCGAAGACCGGTGAAGCAGTCTCGCTTCCTCTCACCACCGCCTGACCCGGAAATTGCGAACGTAGTAAACCTGGGGAGTGGAAGTCATGACGGCGAATCCCAAGGAGCCTCGCGATCTCGAAGTCAAGGCATCACCCGGGATTCAACCTTGCCCCCTCGATCAACGCGATCAGACGCGCAACCTGATCCTCTTCGCCGCGTGTACGGGGTTGATTTACCTCTCGGCTCCGATCATGTATGTCGGCGTTTTGCAAGCGTCCCTCTGCAAACGCCTCGGGGCTTCGGACGCCAACTCGAACCTGCCGGCGACCGCCTATTTCGCGATGACGGGGATGCCGGTCCTGGTCGCATGGCTTTGGCCCTCCGTCGCTACACTGAAGCGAAATCTCGTCTGCTGCTTCGGCATCATCGCACTGATCCTGGGATCGGTCGCGGCGGTATTGCTTTCCCCATTGCCGGCTTCGGGCAAGGTGGCGATGGTGGTCCTCCAGGGGGCAGTCTGCGGCGCGACGGGGACCACCGCGATCGCGCTCCTCTGGGAAGCAATCGGACGTGGCGTGGCCGAATCGCGGCGCGGTACGGCGTTAAGCCTGGCATTCGGAGGCGGCCCGTTCCTCGCGGTCCTTGGCTCACTGGCCACGCAGTTCTTTTTGCCGTCGCAAGAGGGAAAGTTGTCAATGATCGGGCTCCCCTTCCCGACCAACTTCGCGGTTGTGTATGCCATCACCGCGCCGGTCATGATGCTGGCGGCCTTCCTGGCGAGCCGACTCATCGTCCCGCTGCCCGAGACTGATCTAATCCGTGAATCGTTTCAGCGCGGGGTGTTCGGTGGAGTGCGCGACTTCCTGACCGATCGCGTCTTGCTCACGGCGACGATCGTCACGGTCCTGGTCTATACGGGAAACACGATCGCCTCGAACATGAATCTGTACACGCAGATCGCGCTGGGGCAGTCGCCCCAGGACTACGCCGGATTTCAAAATGCCCTGCGCTTTTCCTTCAAGGTTGTCGCGGGGATATTTCTCGGTTGGCTCCTCACGCGGACCAACCCCCGCGCCGGCATTCTCGTAACCTCCGGCCTCTACATCGTCGCGCAGCTCTGGGCGATGTTCGCGACCGGAACCTGGTATCTTCTGGCGTTCGGGATCTATGGCGCGGGGGAGCTTGTAGGGGTCTATGCTCCGAATTATATCCTCTCGGCCTCGGCCCCCTCAAAGATTCGCCGCAACATGGCGATCACCACCTTGATGATGGTCCCGGTCGCCCCGGCGGCTTATCTCTTCGGCACCGTCTCCGACCGACTCGGTCGGATCTACGGACCGGCGACCGGCTTCCGTGCCAGCTTCGCCACTTGTGCGTCGATCATGGCTGTAGGCGCTCTGGTTGCCTGGATTTCCCTCCCCTCTCGCCCGAACCCATCGATCGATCGGCAAACAACCCCCGCGCAGGATTTCTGAAGATGATCACGTGCAAGGCAACCGGTCTCGTTTATCGGAATCCCAAACCCCATCTGCGGGCCCAACATACCTGGCACCCGTCGATCGTTCGTCTCGACAGCGGAGAGTTGGTGGCCTCATTCGACATCGGCCAGGGAGTCGAAAGCCTCGATTACCGAACCTATCTCGCACGCTCGACCGATGATGGCCAAACCTGGAGCGATCCGGTTCGACTGCTGGAAGAGACGACTTCACGACCGACGACCCACTCCATTCGGATCAGTCGGACGGCGGACGGAACCCTGCTCGGATTCGGCGGCCGATATTATCGCGATGATCCCGAGGAAGGGCTCGTCAACCGGGTCAACCTCGGCTACGTGCCGATGGAGCTGATCTGGCTCAAGAGTTCGGACGGCGGAAGTATCTGGCAGGCTCCGTCGACGATCGAGCCGCCGCTAATCGGCCCGTCGTTCGAGGTCTGCCACCGAATCGTGGAACTTCCCGGCGGAACATGGCTCGCTCCGACCTCCTCCTGGCGAGGATGGGACGGTTACTGCCCAGAGGGGATGAAGGCCGTCGTACTCGCCTCTCGCGATCAAGGCCAAACCTGGCCCGAAGCCATCACCACGTTTGACGGCGCATCTCAAGGTCTCATCTGCTGGGAGCAGTCGGTCACCCCCCTGCCCGACGGTCGTTTGCTGGCGGTAGCCTGGATTTTCGACGAGCAGGCCGGCAAGAGCCTGCCGAACCGGTATACGATCTTCAGCGAGGATGGACAGGTTCTGGCTCCTCCATGCGAAAACGGCCTGCTCGGACAGACCGCCAAGCTGATCACCCTCCGGGACGGTCGGATTCTTTGCCTCTATCGCCGAGAAGATCAGCCCGGCCTCTGGGCACAACTCGTCCGGATTCGTGGCGACCGCTGGGAACCATTGGCCGAGGCGCCGATTTGGCGAGGAGTCTCGGCGGGAATGTCGGGTCAGAATACGGCGGGTGAGGAGCTCAGCGGTCTGAAATTCGGCTTTCCGAGCATGGTGCAACTCTCCGATGGCGACGTCTTCGCCGTTTTCTGGTGTTGTGAAGATTGCATTCACAACGTCCGTTGGGTCAGGCTACACCTCGACGCTGCCTGATTGGGTTGTGATGGCCTGGTGCAATTAAACGACGGAAGACGACAGAAGCATTCACGAAATCGCGCGGATGGCCATCGTCCTCGATATCAACGAGATCGCTCGTTCACCGCCGACGATCAGGACGATGCTCGCACCGACAAGAGGCATAACTACTGCGAGCAGGATAATCCCCAGGATCAATGGGATCGGAATCTCACGTTCCGGCTTCCGCGGAAAACCCATGCGGCGAGCGGGGCGTCGTTTGAGCCACATCCAGAGGCCGGTGATTGGCAATCCGGCGAGTACCAGCGAGGCGATCAGCCAAAGGACTTTGGTCGTCAGGCCAAAGATACTCCCGACGTGGAGCGGATAAACCCAGCCGTGCCACCAGAATCGGTCATCCTCGGCAAGCGTCTTGTGTGAGAGAATCGTCCCTTCCACGGCGTCGATCGTGAATTGAGCCGAGACGTATTCTCCATAGGGGCGGCTGAAATCGTTCCCTGCGCGAACGGAATAAGGATCTCCCGGTTTGGAAGGGAGAGTGATCTCGATGTTTCGGTCGGGATAGCGAGATCGAGCGATGGACTCGATCCGATCCACCGTCAGGATCGGTCGAGTGGGGGCCGGCTTGTCCGCCTGCTTTTCACGTTTCTTTTCGACGACACTCCCCTTCCCGTTGTGCGTCGCGCGATAAAATGCCTCGCTCCAAACCAGCGAGTAGAACAAGCCGGTTATGGCGATGATCAAGGCCGGAAGTAAAAGATAGAATCCTGCCACGGAGTGAAGATCTCGCAGGATCGTGTAAGGCTTGGCCCGAACGCGTGGCCACCAGACCCCGAGAATCTGATCGACCTTCTTGGGCCACCAAAGATAGAGTCCCGAGGCGATCAGGATGATGGTCCAGCCGACGGTCAACTCCACGAGGACTCGGCCCGTGCTGCCGAGAAAAAGCTGACGATGCAACAGGAGCGTGGCGTTGAAGAAAGTATCGAGCCTCGAGGCCTCTTCGCTCCCCGCCTTCCCCACGACATGGCCGCGATAAGGATCGATGTAAACGCTCATCATTTCTTTTGAGCGTCT
>CALKTZ010000275.1 GCA_937997355.1 uncultured Planctomycetales bacterium
CCAGCCGATTCCGCCTCCTCCCCGGCAACCGCTCAAGCTCAGCCCTCGCGGTATCCTGGGCTCAAGTCATGGTCATTGCTCCAGATTCGATGTCGCGGACAACGTGATCGAGTTCAAGGCCGAGGTCGAGTATCAAACGATCAAACCGAATATCACCTGCTCCTGGGAAATCCAGGTATTCCGTGCCGATGACCCCAAGAAGCCGGTGTTCACGAAACCTCTCCCGGACAAGACCGTCAAGATCGTCGTGGACAAACCCTATACCTGGACATTCGAGGAGAATATCCCGGTCCCGTCGAACTTGTCTCCGGGGAAATATCGGCTTGAGTTCGTTCGTCATGAGAACTCGCCCAAAACCAAGCAACGATCGGCCCTCTGCACCTCGGCCTTTGTGATCAAGTAACTTTATCGCATCGGCGGCTGGAGACCTGCGCGGTCGGCGGTGTCGGAGGCCCCGCGCCGATCAGTTGATGGCAAGGCCAAAGCGAAAACGGGACTGGCTCGGAGCGAAGCGCCGTGCCTGTCCCATTTTTCGCGTGTCTGCCCCAACCGCAACGATTGGGAGACCTTCGGTCGGTGGTATCGGCGGTGTCGGGGAGCCCCGCGCCGAACAGGAATCCGCAACGGCCCTGCGCTACGACACCCGACCCACGAGCAATGTCCGGTCGTCGTCGGCGGGACGATCTCCGGTATGTTTCGCGACAGCTTCGAGCATGGTGTCCATGAGCGCCTGGGCATTCAGGCCGCAATGGGCCAGCACACCATCGAACCGCTTGAGTCCGAACTGTTCTCCCTTGTCGTTCATCGCCTCGGTGATGCCGTCGGTGTAGAGGACCAGCAGATCGTGCGGGACCAGAGTGATCGACGCCTGATTATAGGTCAGGTCCCCGAACAGGCCGAGCGGGGGGCCGGATGCCTGATCCAGCGTCAACATCGAACCATTCCAGCACCGCTTGATCCGAGGGGGATTGTGACCGGCGCAGGAATAGGTCAGCACACGGGTCGCCGGGTCGTAGATGCCGTAAAACGCCGTCACGAAGACGTCGCCGGATTCGGTGTACGCTTCGCAGAGCCGCTTGTTGACGTGTTCGAGCAACGCGGAAGGGGGCTCGGGGCTCCCGGGATAGGCATGTGCCAGGCTGTGGGTGATCGCCATGATCACGGCGGCGGGGGTCCCGTGCCCGCTCACATCGGCGATCAAAATCCCCCAACGCCCCTCGGGGAGCCTGAAGAAGTCGTAGTAATCTCCCCCCGCCCAGCGCGACGTCTGGTAGTGGGCGGCGATGTCGAGGCCGGGAATCCTGGGCAAGGTTTGCGGCAACAAAGATCGCTGGATGTCGGCCACGACTTTCAGCTCGTGCTCGACCATCGCGTAGGCTCGCTTCAACTCCTCGTTGAGCACGAGGGTGTGGGTTGCCCGGCCGTGCAGGCTGCTGATCCAGACCCACTCGGGGAATTGTTCGAGGTCGAACGCGGCCGGCTCCTTCCGCATCAGGGCGACCATA
>CALKTZ010000276.1 GCA_937997355.1 uncultured Planctomycetales bacterium
GGAAGGGCTATATCCGCCGGGTCAATCGCGGCCTGAGCCACAAGTTTTTCCCGGTTTTCGGAGAAGGTTGCTGCCCGACGTGCGGGCGCGGATTGGAGGATTGATGAAGGGGAAGCGACTGAGCGAATCCGAGGTTGAATACATTCAGAACGTGCTCTCCGCGTTGTGCTTGGCGATCGAGGACAACACGGGGGCCGCGAAACTCGCCCTCGAACTCCACCACGACGCGATCGCCCTTTCCCTCGATCGGGGACAGGGACGATGGGCTCTCGCCTATGCGTCGATGGTCGACGCGATGGCCAAGGGACTGCACGAGGACATCACGCGATCCGTCCAGCGTATCCTCGCCAAGCATCGGACCGGCCAGGCCGTGGCGAAATTCGTCAAGAGCACCAAGATCACGGCCGCCGACATCATCCCCAACATCGACCCGAGCCTGAATTGAAAGGAGGCCGAGATGGTTGCGATCGCGAGGAAAGAGGCCGCGCCGTGCATCGACTGCGGGACGACGGGGGGACACATCCCGAAAAAATGCTTCCAGCCATCCAGGGATCACAGCCGCTGCTCGAAATGCAAGTCCGCTTATGATCGAGAATTGAAGCGGCCGACGATGCCTTGCACAGGCTGTGGCACGGAAGCTGGCCCGATCGTCAAGGGCCATCGCAGGCCGTTCCGGCTTCGCGGGAAATGCCTCGACTGCCTACCGGTCGGATGCCGCAGAAAGCCGATTCCCACCCCGAAGGCCGAGCGTGCCGGGGATCGCGTCATCCCGGCCGACGAATTCGCCGCGAGGTGCAAGGCCGAGCGGCCGAAGTTTCACGGCGCGGTCGCCAGGGAGGCCGATCGTCTCAAGGTTCTCCGCAACACGCCCCCGGCCGCAGCCGAAGCGGACCTCAAGGCTAGGGCCGCCGAGGCGATCGCGATGGGCGTCCGGGCGTGGAAGTCGGTCTGGGAGGTCCGCAAGCTCGGGGTCGAAGGGCTCCTCGAAGCGAGTCGCCGGAAGGAAGGCAAGGCCGCGAGGAGGGCCATCTACAACATCAAGAGCCACGCGAACCGCGACACGCGGCGCAAGGCGGTGGCGTCATGACCAGCCAACGCCCGGTCACGTGGGCGGCGTTCGGGGAGGGACTCGCCCGATGACTGAAGACGAGGTTGCGTTGCTGGTCGCGAGTTTTGCGAAGGCGGCGGGCGGCGTGAGGTCGCTGGCCCGCGAGTGGAATATCAGCCCGTCGATGATCAGCGACCTGATCACCGGAAGGCGAGGGCCGGGGCCGAAGGTGCTCAAGGTGCTGGGGCTCCAGCGTGTCGTCAAAGTGACTTTCGAGCGGCCCGAACAATGACCCACCCCGACCCCGCGACCCTCTCCGCACTTCTCGCGATCGACTGGTCGGTGCCGTGCGTGATCACGGAGCGGTGGAAGCAGACCGTGGCGGAGGCGAAGCAGGAACAGGCGAAATCAACGGTGAAGATGATCGACGAATCGAAGCGGCGGAAACACACGCAACAAACCTTCGGAAAGGCGGGGTGAGTAATGGTCCATCAGAAATTGAAATTGCTCGACGACGCAATCAGCGAGGCTCTGACGATCTTCGAGTCCACGGCTACATGGAAGATCAAATATGACCTGATCTTCGGCATGCGGATCGATCTCCTCGCCAGGGATGTAAAGCTGTGGATTTCCTGGATCGATCCAGAACACGATTACCAGGACGACATCACCGCCTATGTCGATGGGCTCAAGCAACTTCGCAGCGATCTCGGGAATCTCGTCCAGCAATCCGAAGCGGGAGGACGCGGAGAAGTTGCGGGAAGTGGAAGAGGCGAGGCTGAGGATGAGCGGGAAATATAAACAAGGGTTGAAGAGAAAGGCGGGGTGATGGCATGAGCGAAGACGCCGACCGAGAA
>CALKTZ010000277.1 GCA_937997355.1 uncultured Planctomycetales bacterium
TCGGATCGAACGCCGATCAGGTAGTTCTCAAGCTGCTCGGGGGTCTTGCGAATGGCCGGGGCGGGGTGTTTCGCGTCGAAGGTCAGTAGATCCTCGGCCTTGTCGGTGGTCTGTTCGCCTTCCCTGGTCGAGTCGGCATCGTCGATCCCGAGCAGCCAGCGCGCCATGAACGGATAGACGGCATTCCGCGAGGTCTGGTTGTAGTTGTGTCCGAAGTTGAAGACGTCCGCGCTGACGTGGTTTTCCAGGCCGACCAGCGAATAAACGCCGCGAATGGCGGGGTAGGCCCGCGACATCGTGAGGGCGGTCCAATCGCCGGTCGCGCCGATCAGCTTCAACGGGCGAGGGGCGGTGAGTGCGGCGAACTCCACATTGTCGGTGCCGATCCGCAGGCCGGCGGCATTTTCACAAACACATCCCCCTTGAAAGGCATGCGAGACCATCACGGCGGGGGCCGCCACCTTGATCCGGTCGTCGATGGCGGTGAGCAAGAACGTCTGGGTCCCGCCGCCGGATTCCCCCGTGCAGCCGATCCGGGCCGAGTCGACGTTCGGCAGGGACGACAGCCAATCGAGCGCGCGGATGCTGTTCCAGGTCTGGAGCATCGGCAAACTCATTCCCCACCGACGCAACCGATCGTTGAGGAAAGTGTGGGGGAATGGCTTGCTGTCGTTATAGCCGACCATGTCGTACATGAATACCACGGCGCCGAGCTTGGCCCATCGGATGCAACGCTGCTGAACGTCCACGTGCATCCGGCCTTCGGGATAGTGCCCATGCGGCGAGAGGATTCCCGGCAGCTTGCCCGTCTTGCCGATCGGCCGATACAGGTTGCCACTCAGGGTGAAGCCGGGGAACGTTTCGAGCACGACCTTCTCGATCGTGTAGCCGTCCCGGTCGAGCTTCCCGTAGACTTGCGGATTCAGCGGCATTTTGGGAAACATCGGCAGCAGGCCGAGCGTCACCTTCAACTGATCTCGCACATGCCGGGCGCGATCTTGCCAGGCCTGTTCGTCGGCCGGGGCGTGGAAATCGGCCCCTTCCTTGTTGGTGCGGGTCGTGGTCCGTCGCGTGTCATTCGAGGGATCGGCCGAGTCGATCCGCCCTCGGATCAGGTCGAGTGCCTGCTTGCCATCGAATTTGGGATCGGCGGAGAGGAAGAGGAACGTCGGCACCGGGGGAGGGGGGGGCTTCGGAGCATCCTTCGCCGCCTTGGCCGACTCCTCCGATTTGGCCTTCTCGGCGGGGGGATTCGGCGGCTGAACCACGATCTTGAGGGGCATCCCGGCCTTCAGCGTGACGGTCCCCAGCGATTGTACTCGTGGGGCCGGGGCCGCGTCTCTCTTGGCGGTGCCCGATTTGAGCGTGATCGTCGATCCCTCGGATTTCAGCTCCCAGCTCTGAGTGCCCGGGGACCAAACGCCAATCGTGACGGGCCCGTCAAGCCCCGGATCGATTCCTTCGGCGAGGTTCGCGAAATCGCTCGCGGTGAAAATTTTCGCGGAAGGAGGCGCGGCGAACGTCGCCGATACAGTCGAGAAGATCCCGATTGCGGCCAATGCCAGCAACCAGGCCGAGGAACCTGGACAAGTTCGGCGATTCATCGTTGCGTTTCTCCTCCGAGTCCGGTCTGGGGTCGTTCCGGTCTGTCAATCGCGTTTGTTCTTGACCCGTGGCTCCATGGTACTCCCCACGACGCGCGACACAAGCCGTGAGCCGGTGGGAGGATTCTCGCGGAGGAATTGATTTCTTGAAATCGACCGCCGCCATGCGTCATAGTGCATCTACTGGAGACCTTAAGCTTATGAATCGTCGACAATTCCTCAGCATGGCCGCGGTCGCGCCTGTCCCCTTGTTGGGGAGCATGACCTCGGCGCAACCTCCCGACTCCATCCTCTCGGACCTCGCGCGGGTTCGAATCAAGCGCATCGTCGGGTTCAAGCACGTCGGCCGACGCCCCAAGATGGTCGGCAAGAACGCCCGGCTCGACCTTCACGGCGACACCAACACCGATTTCGTCCTGCGGATCTATACCGACCAGGGGGAAGAAGGCTTCGGATCGGGCAAGGTGGAGCCGGCCATCGCTCGGCAACTGATCGGTCGGCCCCTGAGCGAATTCTGGCGGGCGAGGATCGGCGTCGTGAGCCCGCTCGGGCGTTCGGACCACGCCCTCTACGACCTGATCGGCAAGGTGCTGGGAATCCCGTCCGGGAAGCTCTTCGGCGATGCCAAGAACACCACGATCCCCGTTTACGACGGCAGCATCTACTTCAACGACCTGCTGCCGGAATTCGAGAGCCGGGGAGTCGCGCGGCTCGTCGAGGAGGTGGAAGCCAGCCTGGCCAAGGGGCATCGCGCCTTCAAGATCAAGGTCGGCCGCGGCCACAAGTGGATGGACAGGGAGGCCGGTTTCCGCCGCGATGTCGAGGTCGTGCAGGCGATCCGCAAGGCCGTGGGCAAGGACGTCAAGCTCATGGCCGACGCCAACAATGGCTTCGACGTGGAGACCGCCAAGAAGTGGCTCGACGCCGTCGGGGATACCCTCTATTTCGCCGAGGAGATGTTCCCGGAAAACACGACCGACAACCTCGCGCTCAAGGCGTTCCTGAAGGCGAAGGGGTTCAAGACGCTCGTCGCCGATGGCGAATCGGCCCACGATCTCGACGACCTGGTGAATTTCATCGACGCGGAAGCGTTCGACGTCTTCCAGCCGGACATCCGCGCCTTCGGCCTGACGCGGCAGTCGGCCTTCGCCCGGCGATTGGCGATCAAACCGGCCCTCAAGCTCGCGCCCCACAACTGGGGCTCATTCCTCGGCCTTTATATGCAGCTCACCCTGGCTCGCGGGATTTCCAACTTCTTGATGGCCGAGCAGGACATCAGCACGAGCGACCTGTTCGACACCTCCGCGTTCGAGTTCCGCGAGGGCACGATCAAGCTTCCGGATGTCCCCGGCTGCGGCCTGAAGATCGACGAGTCGGTTTTCAAGGAGAAATACCTCCCGACCGCCTGGACGGTGGAAGCGTAGGCGATAACCTCCTCGGTGACGAAAGGCGCGGTGCATGCGGCGACCGCGCCTTTCGCTCGTCAGACCTCGATGACCTTGGCCCGCTCGAAGAGGGATTCGATGCTGACCGGTTCGTTCGTCGGGAAAATGCAGTAGCCGGGGAAGGGGGGCGTGCCGTCGAGGATGATCATCCGGTGATTGGCCAGACGGATCCCTTCCTGACACGGCTGATGGCCGGTGATGAACCAGTCGGCGTCGATCATCTCGGCGAAGCGATCGGCGGTCTCCGGCGCGGTGTCTCGTCCCCAGGTGAGGGCGTAGATCGTCCCCCCCCGGCTGGTCGCCTCCTGGGGCCAGGTGTCGGCCGTCAGAAGGTCGAGATCGAGCGAGTCGAGATAGCGAGAGTCGGGCAGGGTGTGGCAGAGGAAGACTCGGTTCGGCGTCCGGACGGCGATCGGCAATGCCGCGAACAGTGCCAGGTATGTTTG